>CACWHO010000020.1:15386-16438 GCA_902760765.1 uncultured Eubacteriales bacterium
TTCATCAATTAACAAATCGTATTCTATACTATCTCTTTTTATTGCTTCTCCTTGCCAGTATATTATTCCTGTTTCTTTCCAATTATAATTGCTTGCTGCCTTTATATGTACCGCTTGTGTACCATAATAAGTGAATATATAATTTTGTATTTTCTTATCTTTAAACTTTATTCCCTGAAAGAAATTTTCAATGCTAGCTAGTTTTTTTCCTCTAAATTTAAAATTATATGGAAACAAATTTGAAAGCATTTGTGGAAAATCTCCTCTATTTCTATATCCCACATCAATCCATTTTTCAGTTTCACTAATTTTATTTCCGATCTATATCTTTTAATAATATATCTTCACAATATATACATTCATCTTTTTCAATTAATTCTTTTTGTACAAATTTGTAATCTTTCTTATATTCTAAAAATTCTTTTAATTCCTTTTTTATTTTATTCATCTCTACTCCTATCTTGAGATTTAACATCTCTAGTAATTTCTTCTATTTGTTCCTTTAATTTTCTACATAAAAACGCAGAACTTTTTTTAATATTTACACTATTCATATCATATAAATCAACATCTGCACTTTGAGAATATTTCTCTGCCAGTTTCATTAAAACCAATATATCTGGAATATTTTCTTGTCGAAGTCCTTCTTGTTTCATAACTTGTATATAAGCATCTCCACCATCTTCTTTTAATGCTTTTATCGAATCTCTCATTATCCAATAACCTGGATCATCTAATATCGTTAGAAAATCGACTTCATTAATATCAAAAGTTGGATGTTCTAGTTCTCCATGTTTAACTTGATTATAAAAATTCCAATTATATTTAATCGCTCCAAATTTGCATTTTTTTCCTCTTTCTTTTAATTGCCTTCTTATAGTGTTCATTGTATTACATGAACCAACATTATCATCAATTAATAAAAGTTCATTTGGCGTTGTACTCCATACATTATCACTAAATAATTCATCAAATGCTTTTTGTTCAGAAATATTTCGCAATTTTTCATCTTTTGAATATAGGCTGAACAATATATTAGTATAACTAAAACC
>CACWHO010000021.1 GCA_902760765.1 uncultured Eubacteriales bacterium
CATATAAAAATTGATTTGAAAAAATTGGAAAAACTACTTGGAATTCCAGTTGTTGGAACAACAGCACAAAAAAAGAAAACATTAGAAAATTTAAAAGATACAATTTATGATGTATGCTGTGGAAAAATTAAATGTAGCCCAATAAAGCTATTTAGTGAGCAAGATTCTGAAATTAGCAATAAAGAACATATTGAAATTAACAATAAAGATAATAATGTAAACAATTTAAGTGGTGAAGCTGAAGTTACAAAAATATCTGATGAAGAAAAAGTTTCTATTATAATGAAAAAAGCAGAAGAAATTACAAAAGAAGTATGTACATATGAAAATAAAAACTATACTTCAAGAGATAGAAAAATAGACAAAATATTAACATCAAAAACATTTGGAATACCAATAATGATTTTATTTTTAGCAATTATATTTTGGATTACAATAGTTGGAGCAAATTATCCATCAAATTTATTATTTGAAATGTTTAAATGGATTCAGGGTAAATTAATAATATTTGCAAATTATATTCATTTACCAGAGTGGCTTTCAAATATGATAATTTATGGAGTATATCAAACATTAACATGGATTATATCTGTAATGTTACCACCAATGGCAATATTTTTTCCATTATTTACAATTTTAGAAGACTTAGGATATTTGCCTAGAATTGCATTTAATATGGATGGATTTTTCAAAAAAGCATGTTGTAGTGGAAAACAAATGATAACAATGTGTATGGGATTTGGATGTAATGCATGTGGTGTAACTGGATGCAGGATAATAGAATCGCCAAGAGAAAAATTGATTGCGATAATTACAAATAATTTAGTTCCGTGTAATGGAAGATTTCCACTTTTAATTACAATTGCAACAATATTCATTTCAGGAGCATATGCTGGAAAAAATAAACTTTTAGGGTCTATGCTCTCAACATTTTCAGTTATAATTATAATATTACTTGGAATTATTCTAACACTTGTGATATCAAATATTTTGTCAAAAACAATTTTAAAGGGAATGCCATCATCAATGGTTTTAGAATTGCCACCATATAGAAAGCCACAATTTGGAAAAATAATTTTAAGGTCAATATTTGATAGAACATTGTTTGTATTAGGAAGAGCAGTATCTGTTGCAGCACCAGCAGGTTTAGTAATATGGATTTTTGCAAATGTAAGTTTTAGTGGCAGTAGCTTACTTTCTTATATTGCGGGATTTTTAAATCCATTTGCAAAATTAATGGGGCTAGATGGGTATATTTTAACAGCATTTATTTTAGGTATGCCGGCAAATGAAATTGTACTTCCAATAATTTTAATGTGTTATTTAAAAGGAAATTCGCTAGTAAATATTGAAGATACAACATCAATAGGAAAAATATTAATAGATAATGGATGGAATATGCTTACGGCAATGAATGTAATGTTATTTACACTATTTCACTTCCCATGTACAACAACACTTCTTACAATAAAAAAAGAAACAGGAAGTTTAAAATGGACATTTGCATCATTTCTAATACCAACTATTTGTGGAATTTTATTATGTATGTCAACAACATTTATATATAAAATTTTGTTATAAAATATTGAAAAAAAACTCAAAATAATGTATTATAGTAGCGAGATAGGAGTGAATTATGAGGTCAAACTACTTAAGATACATTTTTTTGATTTTTGCTATTTTAATAGTAATATTTGCAATTGTTAAAATAAAGGGTGAGGAAAAAAACAAAAATACGCAAAACAATACAAGTTCAGAAACAACAAATACAGACCAAGAAATTAAAGATTTAAATTTAGGAATTGCGTCATTTGATAGTATAAACCCAATATTAAGTAAAAATAAAAATGTACAAGACATTACTAAATTAATATTTGAACCATTAATGACATTAGATGAAAACTATAAATTAACCCCATGCCTTGCAAAAGAATGGGCAAAACAAAATGAAACAACATATATAATAAAATTAAATGATAATAGATTATGGTCAGATGGTAGTAAATTTACTGCAGATGATGTTAAATTTACAATTGACAGATTAAAAGATTCAAGCACAATATATAGCTCAAATATTCAACATATTACAACAGTTGAAGTTGTTGATGATACAACAATTAGAATTATATTGGACCAGGAAGTACCTTTTTTTGAATATAATTTAACATTCCCAATTTTATCAAATACATTTTATAGCACTAGAGAATTTGCTTCAAATATAGTTCCTATTGGAACTGGAATGTACAAAGTAGATGAAGTAACAACAACAGGCTTAATATTGCTTAAAAATGATAAATATCCAGATTATGAAAATTTAAAAATAGATAAAATAACAATAACAACTTTTGCAAGTGTTGGAGAATTATATAATTCATTTAAAACTGGGAAAATAGATATAATTTCTACTGGAGAAGGAAATTTAAAAAACTATATAGGAACAATTGGATATGGTTCCAAAGAAATAAAAGGCAGAGTACATGATTTTATTGCATTTAATACACAAAACAAAATATTATCACAGTTACCTGTAAGAAAAGCAATTGCCCAATCAATTGACAAATCAAATATAATTTCAAGTGTGTATGGAGATAATTACTATAGCTCTGATTTTCCTCTAGACTATGGAAATTGGTTATGTAGTGATGAAAACATAGGAATAGAATATAATGTAAATCAAGCAAAGCAAATTTTAATTGATGATGGATGGAGTTTTAAGTACAAATATTGGCAAAAAATAGTTGATTATAAAACTCAAAGAATTTCATTAAATTTTGTTGTAAAAGCAAGTGATGCAAATAGAGTTAATGTTGCAACAAATATTACTACACAACTTGAAAATCAAGGAATAAGAGTAAATTTAATTAAAGCAAATGATTCACAATACGCAAGTTATTTAACAAATAAAAATTATGATATGATTTTGTGTAGTATGAATTTATCAATAAGTCCAGATTTATCAACTTTTTTTGGTACAAATAATTTAGCAAACTATTCTAATGATGAAGTTACAAATATTATGAATGAAATAAAAAATGTAACAGATGAAAATAAATTAAAAGAAGATTACAAAAAATTGAAAGAAATTTATATAAATGATATTCCATATTTAAGTTTGTACAACAATAAATATGTAGTAGCATATAATTCAGGATTGGCTGGAAACATACAACCAAACTGGTTTTACCTATTTTATGATTTTAAAAATTGGCACAAATAAAATAAAAATAAAAAATCTATTGACAAAACAAATGTTTAATGATATAAAATATATATCAAACAAAAGTTCAAATTTAAGGAGGAAAATATAATGGCAGAAAATACAGAAAAAAAGAAAGCATTAGAAGCTGCAATGAGCCAAATAGAAAAACAATTTGGAAAAGGTGCAGTTATGAAATTAGGAGATTTTAAAGCAATGGAAATAGAGGCAATTCCAACTGGAGCACTAAGCTTAGATATGGCTTTAGGAATTGGTGGTTTACCAAGGGGAAGAATTGTAGAAATATTTGGACCTGAATCTTCAGGAAAAACAACACTTGCATTACATGCAATTGCAGAAGCACAAAAAATGGGTGGAGAAGCAGCATTTATAGATGCTGAACATGCTTTAGACCCAATCTATGCAAAAAATTTAGGTGTTGATATAGATAATTTAATTGTATCTCAACCAGATACAGGTGAACAAGCACTTGAAATAGCAGAAAGTTTAATTAGAAGTGGAGCATTAGACGTTATTGTTGTAGATTCAGTTGCTGCATTAGTACCAAAAGCAGAAATTGATGGAGATATGGGAGATTCTCATATGGGATTACAAGCAAGACTTATGTCACAAGCTTTAAGAAAACTTGCAGGTGCAATAAACAAAACAAAAACAGTTTTAATATTTATAAATCAATTAAGAGAAAAAATTGGTGTTATGTTTGGAAATCCAGAAACAACAACAGGTGGTAGAGCTCTAAAATTCTATGCTTCAGTAAGACTAGATATCAGGAAAATAGAAAATATTAAACAAGATGGAGAAATTAAAGGAAATAGAGTTAGAGTTAAAGTTATAAAAAATAAAGTTGCTCCACCATTTAGAGAAGCAGAATTTGACATTGTTTATGGAGAAGGAATTTCAAAAGAAGGTAATGTTTTAGACATGGCTGTTAACATGGATATAGTTGAAAAAAGTGGTTCATGGTTCAGTTATAAAGGTGAAAGAATAGGACAAGGTAGAGAAAATGTAAAACAATACTTAAAAGAAAATCCAAAAGTATTAGATGAAATTGAAGCAAAAGTAAGAGAAAATTTTGAAAAAGCATTTAAAGAAAGCCTTGGAGAAGAAATTCCAGAAGTAGAAGATGAAGATGATGAAGAATTAAATGATGATGAAGAGTAATTTACAATGTTTTTAATAATCTATAATTTAGATGGAGGATTTCACATATGACAATAGAAGAAATGGAACAACTAGATAAAGCAAAAACAAAAATATTAAAATATATTTTATATAAAAAAAGAAGTGAAGGAGAAATAAGAAATAAGTTTTCTGGCACAATAGAAGAAAATTTATTAGATGATGCGATAGAATATTTAAAAGAAGCAGGATATATTAATGATAAAGAATATATAAAGAAAACTGTAAATGAATGGAAAACATTAAAAAATCTTTCACAAAAAGAAATCCAATTTAAATTGTTATCAAAAGGCTTAAATAAAGAAGATATAGAAGATTATATGTCAGAAAACAGGGAAGAACTTGAAAACTTTGAAATAAAATCAGCAGAAGATATAATTTATAAAAAAGAAAGTTCAAAAGAAGCAGAAGAAATAATACAATATCTTTTAAAAAAAGGCTATAAAATGGATAATATAAAAAAAGCTATAGAAGAAGAATAAAATATTCTTCTTCTATATATCTTAAAGGTTTATAGGTAAATCCTCATTCTAAAACCTAAATATATTATATAAGGAATATAGAAATGTCAATATTAACACTAGAAACAAAAAAATATTCAATTAAATTAAATAATTTTCAAGGACCATTAGATTTATTATGTTATTTAATAGATAAAAATAAAATGAATATATATGATGTGAATCTAAATGAAATAACAGACCAATATATTGCATATTTAAATGCAATGGAAAAAATGAATTTGGAAATTGCAAGCGAATTTGTTGTTATGGCATCAACACTTTTATATTTAAAATCTAAGAAGTTATTACCTAAACAAGAAGAGGAAGAAGAGGAAATAACTGAAGAAGAATTAATAAAAAGAATAATTGAATATAAAAAATTCAAGGAGATTAGTAAGGTATTAAAAGAAAATTATAATTTATTTTCAGATAGATTTTTTAAAGACCAAGAGCAAATAAAGCTACCAAAACAAAAACTTGAAAAGAATTATGATTCTTCAAAAATACCAGAAATATATTCTGCACTTGTTGAAAGAAATAGTGTAAAGATGAATCAAAATGCTAAAAATATTCAAAGAATTGCAATTGTTGATAAATATACAGTTTCAGAAAAAGTTAAAGAAATGTATAATATTTTGACTAAACAAAAGAAGTTTATTTTTAATAAACTATTTACAATAAGCAAACATGAAAAACAAGAAGTTGTAACAGCTTTTAGTGGTTTACTTGAAATGTCAAAAACTAATGAAGTACAAACAGAACAAGAGAGGTTATTTGGAGACATTTTAGTAGAAAAAAGAAAAAACGTTTAAAATATAAAAAAATGGAAAAAATATCATATAAAAAGCGGAAGAAGTGATTTATTATGAAAGTGCTTTTTATATTGATATTTTTATTTTTGGCTTTAATTTCTGGAAAAATAAAATTGATTATTAAAGATTTTTACTTTTATTCAAATAAAACCAAACATATAAATCCAAAAATTAATATAATATTTGTTTTTAAAATATTTAATAATATTCCAGTTTTTTCAATTAAATTTGATTATAATAAAATAAGAAAATTAAGAAATAATAAATTTTTAAATAAAAAATTTAAAAATAGAAAAATAAAATTTAGAAAAATTTTAAGGAATTTGCCTTTTGCACCAAAAAATATCATAAAAGAATTTGATTTAGATATTAAAATTGGTACAAAAAATGCAAATGCAACAGCATTAATCATTCCAATTATAACTACATTAATATCTTTAATATTAGAATATGTAAAAGCAGATTATACAGAAGATATAAAATACAAAGTAAATCCAATATACAATAATCAAAATTTATTAAATATTTATTTTTCAGGTATATTTGAAATGAAAGTGATACATATTATAAGTACAATATGTAAATTAAAGAAAAGGAATGGTGATAAACATGAACGAACATCCAATAGAAGGACTTATGACTACAGCTATGAGTAGTATACAAGATATGATAGATGTAAATACAATAATTGGGGACCCAATAGAAACTTCAAATAATATTATAATTATACCAATATCAAAAGTATCATTTGGATTTGCTGCTGGTGGAAGTGAATTTAATGGAGAAACATTAGATGAATACAAAAAAATAGAAAAAGGAGAGCAAATACAATATAAGCTACCATTTGGAGGTGGTGCAGGAGCAGGCGTTACAATAAATCCAGTAGCATTTTTAGTTGTACAATCAAATACAGTTAAATTAATGCCAGTAACACATTCATCAAGTTTAGATAAATTATTAGATTATGTACCAGATTTATTAGAGATATTAAAAAAGAAAAACATTAAAATTGAAACAAATGATAAAATAAAAAAGCCAAATATAAATAAAAAACCAGAAAATTCACAAAATACTCAAGAAGAATTTGAATATGATGAAACAAAAAATAATGATTATCCAGAAGATGATTAATAAAAAAGAAGCTTTGTCGAAAAGTTCTAAATAATCGACAAAACTTCTATTTTTTTGCTATTGGAAAATACTGGAAATTGCACTATAATATTTCTAAAAGAAAGGGTGATAAAAATGGAGTCAAAATTTAATGAAGATACTAGAACATTAGTATTTAAAATAACAGAAGAAATTGACGATTGTAGTGTTCAAGAAATAAGAAGAAAGGCAGATTTTGAAATAGAAAAATACATGCCAAGAAAGGTAGTATTTGACTTTGATAGAGTAACATTTATGGATAGTGCAGGAATTGGCCTAATAATTGGTAGATATAAATTTACAAATATGCTTGGTGGAAAGTTAGAGGTCGCAAATCTAACACAAAATGTTAAAAAAATATTTGAAATGAGCGGAATTTTAAAACTTGTACCAGTTACAAATATATAAATTTTAAGTAAGAAGGGATGAAAAAAATGAAAGAAAATTTTGAAAATGAAATGGAACTTAAATTTGTAAGTAAAGCAACAAATGAAGCATTTGCAAGACTTGCAGTTGCAGCATTTGCATCACAACTTGACCCAACAATAGAAGAATTAGCAGATATAAAAACTGCAGTTTCAGAAGCTGTAACAAACTGTATAATACATGC
>CACWHO010000022.1:0-7865 GCA_902760765.1 uncultured Eubacteriales bacterium
GACACGAGGAGCCAAATAATAAAAACTCTGTGATATTGAAAAATCAATATTTACAGAGTTTTATTTTTATGTTGTACGACTATTTGTACGACAATTTATAAAATTGACAGATTATTCTTTATTTTAATATTTATTTATGATATAATTTACCACGAGCAAATTTTAAAAATACGGAAGGAAATGAGTAAAAGTGGAAAATACATTTTATAGAAAAATAAATGCCACAAAAACTAAATCATTAGAAGCACAAAAGAAACTTATAGAAAACTATACCGAAATAGCAAAAAAAGGAAAAGATGAGATACTAAAAAATTTAAATTCTAACATTGAAAATGGACTAAAAAACAGTGAAGTCAAAAAGAAACTAGAAGAAAATGGACCAAATATTGTAGTTAAAAACGATAAAAAAAGCCCATTATACTTTTTAGCAAATTCATTTAAAGATAAATTTATAATAATACTTTTTGTTTTAGCAGTAATAAACTTTTTTGCTGGTGGAAAGGACTTTCTTAGTGCATCAATAATAATTGGAATTGCAGTTGCAAGTGCATTAATTAGGTTTTTCCAAGATTGGTCAGTTTATAAATTTAACCAAGAATTAAAATCTAAGCTAGTTACAAAAACAAATGTAATTAGAGATGGTAAAGAAGAAGAAATAAATGTAGAAAAAATTGTACCAGGAGATATCATACATTTAAATGCAGGAGTTTTAATTCCAGCAGATATGATGATTCTAGAAGCAAAAGACTTATTTGTAAATCAATCTATGTTTACAGGAGAGTCTGTTCCAGTAGAAAAAACTTCAAATTATGAAAATCCAACTGGAGAAATAACAACATTTTCAAATATTGCATTAATGGGTTCAAGTATAATTTCTGGAGAAGGTATTGGAATAATTATAAATACTGGATTTGACACATATTTAGGATTAATGAACAAAGAAATTTCAACTAAAAAAGAAGTTACAAATTTTGAAAAGGGAATTGATAGCATAACAAAAATGCTTATAAGATTTATGCTTGTAACATCAGTTTGTGTATTTTTCTTAAATCTTTTAATACAACATAAACCATGGGAAGCACTATTATTTGCACTTTCAGTAGCTGTTGGAATAACACCAAGTATGCTTCCAATGATTGTAAATGTAAATTTAACAAAAGGAACAAAAACTTTAGCTAAAAAGAAAACTCTTGTAAAAAATATAAATTCAATTCAAAATTTAGGAGCAATTGATATTTTATGTACAGATAAAACCGGAACTCTTACAATGGATAAAATAACACTTCAAAAATATATAAATGTAGAAGGAGAAGAAGATTTATCAATTTTAAAATATGCATATGTAAATTCATATTTTGGAACAGGAATGAAAAATCTTGTAGATAGAGCAATAATTTCATATGGAAAAGAACATAAAGTGGAAAATTTACTTGAAAATTACAAGAAAATAGATGAAATTCCATTTGATTATGAAAGAAAAAAATCAAGTGTTGTTGTAAAAAATGAAACAGACTATAAAATAATATCAAAAGGTGCATTAGAAGAAATTTTAAAAGGATGTACAAAAGTAAGATATAAAGAACAAGAAAAACCAATTACAGATGAATTAATTGAACAAATAAACCAAAATGCAAGAGCTATGGCTCAAAAGGGGATGCAAGTAATTAGCTTAGCATTAAAAGAAACATATCCCGGAAAAGATAAATTTACACCAAAAGATGAAAAAGACATGACATTTGTTGGATTCGTTGCATTTTTGGATCCACCAAAAAAGGAAGCTGCAAAAACAATAAAAGAATTAGAAAAAATAGGAATATCAACAAGAATATTAACAGGAGACAATCCATATTCAACAAGAACAATATGTGAAGAAGCACATATTGATGATTCAAAAATTTTATTAGGTACAGATATTGATAAAATGGATGACAATGAACTAAAAAAGGAAATAGAACATGTTTATGTATTTTCAAGAATGAATCCACTTCAAAAAGAAAGAGTTGTAAATGCATTTAAAGCAAATGGACATGTTGTTGGTTACATGGGAGATGGAGTAAATGATAGCCCATCACTACACACAGCAGATGTTGGATTATGTGTAAATTCTGGAACAGATATAGCTAAAGAATCTGCAGACATTATTTTACTAGAAAAGGGATTAAATGTAATTTATGATGGAGTATTAGAAGGAAGAAAAGTTTATGGAAATATAATCAAATACATGAAAATGGCACTAAGCTCAGACTTTGGAGATGTATTTAGTATATTAATTGCAAGTTTGTTTTTACCATTTTTGCCATTAATACCAATACAAATGCTAATACAAGATTTTATTTATGATATTTCACAAATTGGAATTCCATATGATAATGTTGATGAGGAATTTTTACAAAAACCAAAACAATGGGACACAAAAAATTTAGCATCATTTATGATAGTTATGGGAATTGCAAGCTCTGTGATAGATGTTTTGGCATTTGCAATCTTCTGGTATGTATTCCAATACAATTCTGTTGAAAAACAAGCATATTTCCAAACAGCATGGTTTGTTGAATGCCTAGTTTCAGAATTATTGATTATACATTTCATAAGAACAAGTAAAAAGCCATTTATAGAATCAAGACCAAATAAAGTTTTAATGAATCTTACATTATTTTCAATATTTCTTACAGTAATTATACCAATATTATTACACAATATACCATCATTTAACTTTGTAATTTTACCACCAGTATATTATTTAGTTGTTATGGATTTAATTGTTGTATATTCATTAATTGTTGAAATTGTAAAGAAAATATATATAAAAATAGTTGGAGAGTGGTTATAAACTTAAAAGTTGAAAATAATTATAATTTTGGCAACTTAAAATTTACCTTTTTAGTCAAAATTTAATCATTTTTCAACTAGATTTATATCTTCAGGAGGAAAATAATAAAAATGAATAATAATTCAATAGGAGTTTTCGACTCTGGAATAGGTGGGGCAACAGTTCTAAAAGAAATAATAAAAATATTGCCAAATGAAAATTATATTTTTTACAGTGATTCAATTCATAATCCATATGGAGATAAAAGTGATGATAAAATACTTGAATTTTGTGATGATATTGTAAAAGAATTTTTAGATAAAAAATGTAAAGCAATTGTTATTGCATGTAATACAGCAAGTGCGAAATCAGCAGATAGATTAAGAAAAAAATATCCTCAAATACCAATAATTGCAATAGAGCCAGCATATAAAATGGTACATGATTTTGCATATGATAAAACCACATTAATAATGGCAACAAAAGGCACAATCGAAAGTGAAAAATTTCATAAATTATATGATAAATATAACAATCACAAAACATATTTAATGGAATGTGTTGGATTAGCAGATATTATTGAACAAAATGATGAAGAAAAAATAGATAAATATTTAAATGAAAACTTAAAAGAGTATATTGGAAAAGTTCAAAATGTAGTTTTAGGATGTACGCATTATCCATTAATTCAAGATAAAATAAAAAATGTTTTGGGCAATGTAGAATTTTTTAATGGAGCACCAAATTTGGCAAGACATCTAAAAGAAGTATTAACAGAGGAAAATATGCTTACTGACTCAACCAAAAAAGGGAATATTGAGTTTATAGATTCAAGTAATTCAGAATTGAAAAAGGAAAGATTCTTCAATTATCTATTATTTTAGATTTATAAAATGCAGTTAATATAAATAATTTATGAAGTGACGAATGAGATTGAAAAGTGTGCTAGAAAATTTTGGTTTAAGAAAATGAAGGAACCCAAACTCTTTTGGGGAGTGTCATTTTCTTAAACCTAAATTTTCTAAACACTTGTATTGAGCCGAGGAACGTAATAAATTATTTATATTAACTGCATTTTTAATAATATCTAAAAAATAAAAACGAAAAAATGTTCGAAAAACTATTGACTTTTTAAAATATAAAATATATAATAAAACCAAACAAAAAATCGCAAACAATTTGTTCGCAAAAATGATAGTGTTAAGTAATCTATAAAGAAAATAAAAATATTAGAAAATATTTTAATTAACACTAACAGAGATTTTAGGGAGGTCTTTTTATGATATCTACATTACATATTAGAAATATTGGAATAATAGGAGATTTAAGCATTGATTTAAACAATGGTTTAAATGTTTTAACAGGAGAAACTGGAGCTGGAAAAACTTTAATAATTGATTCATTAAAAATAATTTCCGGTGGTAGATTTTCAAAAGATATGATTAGAAAAGGAGAAACAAATTCTTTTGTAGAAATATGCATGTATGAACCTGAAAGTGCGGATGCAATGGATGGAAATATAATAGTTTCAAGAGAGATAAATTCTAATGGTAAAAATATGTGTAAGATAAATGGAAGAATGGTAACAGTAAATGAATTAAAAACTTTTATGAGTAAATTCATCGAAATCCATGGACAAAATGACAACCAAACTTTGTTAGAAAACAAATATCATTTAAAATATTTAGATGGATATATTGGAAAAGACTTATCTAAATTAATGTGTGAATATGGAGAAAAATATGCAAGATATCAAGAAATTTTAAAAGAATTAAAAAATAATTATGGTGATGAAAAAGAAAGAGAAAGAAAATTAGACTTGCTAAAATATCAGTTAAATGAAATTGATGACGCAAATTTAAATGAAAATGAAGAAATAGAACTTGAAGAAAAAAGAAAAATAATGATGAATTCAGAAAAAATATCAAATAGCTTAAATGAAGCAGATATTGCCATTGGAGAAAATAGTATAGACAATTTAAGTGAAGGAATAAGAGCATTGGAAAAGCTTGAAAATATTGATAAAAAATATGAACAACTTTCATCAGACTTAAAAAGTATATATTATGAATTACAAGAAATTTCAAGAGATATTTCAAGTTCAAAAGATGATATTTATTTTGATGAGAACGAAAGAGATGAAGTAGAAAAAAGATTAGACCTAATATATTCATTAAAAAGAAAATATGGAAATTCAGTTAAAGAAATTTTAAATTATAGAAATGAGATAGAAAATGAAATAAATCATATAGAAAATTTAGATGATTTTATTCAAAAATTAAAAAAGGAACTAAAACAAATAAAAAATGAGATGGAAGAATTGGCTAGCAAAATACATGAACTAAGAGCAAAATATGGAATTCAATTAAGTGAAAAGATAAATAGTGTTTTAACTGAATTAGAAATGAAAAATGCTAAAATAAATATACATGTAGATTATAATGAAAACGAATTTCTTAAAACAGGAAAAGATGAAGTTGAATTTTATATTAGAACAAATTTAGGAGAAGATGAAAAACAATTGTCTAAAATAGCATCAGGTGGAGAAATGTCAAGAATAATGTTAGCAATAAAAACAGTATTAGCAGACACAGATAAAATGCCTGTAATGATTTTTGACGAAATTGATACAGGAATAAGCGGAAAAGCAGCAAATTCAGTAGCAGAAAAGTTAAATAAAATATCAAAAAATCATCAAGTTATTTGTATTTCACATTTACCAAGTATTGCAGCAATAGCAGATTATAATTACTTTATAAGCAAAAATGTTATTAATGAAAGAACAAATACAAATATTAAATTATTAAATGAAAGCGAAATATTAGAAGAAATTGCAAGAATCTCATCAGGTGAAATTAATGAAACAACAATAAACTATGCAATGCAATTGAGAAACAAAAAAGTTTCATAATATAGATAAAATATTTAATCTATAAAAAGACAATCTTTATATCAAAATTTGAATAAAACAATAAAAAATGTAAATAATCTTCAAAAGCAATTAAGAATGTTATAAGAGTCTACAAAAATAGAGCTATAACATAGAAAATTAAATTGAAGGGAGATTATTATATGAAAGATTATCTTGCAATAAAGAACATTGAAGCTTTAGAAGTTTTAGATTCAAGAGGAAATCCTACTGTTCAGGTAGAAGTTGTATTAGATGGAGGATTTTCTGGAAAAGCAATTGTACCATCAGGTGCCTCAACAGGAAGTTTTGAAGCTGTAGAATTAAGAGACAATGATAAGACACGATATATGGGAAAAGGTGTTACAAGAGCAGTTGAAAATGTAAATAAAAAAATTGCAAAAAAACTGATAGATATGAATGTTTATGAACAAAGAAAAATAGATACAGAATTAATAGAGCTAGATGACACATTAAATAAGTCAAATCTTGGAGCTAATGCTACATTAGGTGTTTCACTTGCAGTAGCAAAAGCTGCAGCAAATTCACTTGGCATGGAATTATATAACTATATAGGTGGAATAAATGCAAAAAAATTACCAATTCCCATGATGAATATTTTAAATGGTGGGAAACATTCAGATAACAACATAAGTATTCAAGAATTTATGATTATACCAGTTGGAGAAATAACATTTGCCGAAAGATTAAAAAGGGGAGTAGATGTATATCAAACATTAAAAAAAGTTTTAAAATTTAAAGGATATTCAGTTGCTGTTGGAGACGAAGGTGGTTTTGCACCAAATTTAAAAAATGAAGAAGAAGCATTGGATTTGATAATTGAAGCAATAAAACAAACAGGATTAGAACCAGGAAGAGATATATGTTTAGCATTAGATATTGCAAGTACAGAAATGAAAAATGAAGCGAGAAAAATTGGAAAAGATGGGTACTATTTTTGGAAAACAGAGGTATATAAAACAACAGAAGAAATGATAGAGTATTTAACTGAATTAACAGAGAAATATCCAATAATATCAATAGAAGATGGTTTAGCAGAAGAAGATTGGAAATCATGGAAAATTTTAACAGAAAAATTAGGAAATAAAATACAATTAGTTGGTGATGATTTATTTGTAACAAACATAAAAAGACTTCAAAGAGGAATTAATGAAAAAGTTGCAAATTCAATTTTAATTAAACCAAATCAAATTGGTACACTTACAGAAACATTAGACGCAATAGAATTAGCAAAAGTAAATGGATATAAAACGATAATTTCACATAGATCTGGAGAGACTGAAGATACAACAATAGCAGATTTAGCAGTTGCAACAAATGCTGGACAAATAAAAACAGGAGCACCATGTAGAACAGATAGAGTAGCAAAATATAATAGACTTTTAAATATAGAACATGAATTATATTGTGATGAATAAATAAAGAAGAATAGACTTATTCTATTCTCCTTTGCTTTTGAGGTTGTTCAGCATTAGAAGAATTACACAATTTATCATATTCTTTACATTTGATTTTATATTCCATTTGCATGCATAAATATTTATAATAATAATAAGATTGTTCATATTGCATCATTGGATTAAACATTGGGTCTTTATACATATCATTTAAGTCTTGTGTAGGATTTTGACCGCATTTGTTGCATCATTGAAAAATCCATAAAAGGTGGTATATTATTAAAATCTCTATCCATAAAAATTCATTCCTTCTTTCTTTCTTTAATAAATTGTATTCAAAAAATCTTTTGTTAGAACTATTTTAAGGCAAATAAAACTTTTAAATTAAAAACTCAATAAAAAATAATTAATATAAATTAAACATGAAAATTAATTATAAGTTCAAGTTAAAACAAGGAAATGTGTAAATAAAAATAAAAGTGTAAAATCCAGCAATTATACCATGTAGTAACTTACCTAAAATATATGGTTTAATAGACAAATCTGTTTTTGATGTAATACTTAAAACTTGCAATAAAACTGACAAACCGCCAAAACCAAGTAAAAAGGCTGTTAAAATTAAGTTAATTGAAATATGTTTAACATTAATGCTTGCAATGTAATTAATACCATTTGTAATCTCTAAAAATCCAGTAAGAATTCCATAAATAAATGAAGTATCAATATGCAA
>CACWHO010000022.1:7900-15526 GCA_902760765.1 uncultured Eubacteriales bacterium
GCACTTCTATAACTTTTATTTTTCCAAAATCTAAAAATAACTCCAACTGTTATGCTTGCTAAAATATGAGTAATTAATAGCAATAAACCAATCATTGAGCTTCTATACATGTTAACACCAACTGTTCCAACAATAAATAGTGGACCAGAATTATTAGTAAAAGCAAGCAATCTTTCACATTCTTCTTTTGAACAAATATTATCTTTTCTAAAATTAGAAGCAATTTTTGCTCCAACAGGATATCCACTAATCATTCCCATTATAAATGGAAAAGCACCTTCTCCGCGGATATTAAAAAGTGGTTTCATAATACTATTTAAGCATTTACCTAATGAATTGATAAAATTTGTTTGCATCAATGCATTTGTAGCAACAAAAAAAGGAAAGAGAGATGGAACAACAGAATTTGCCCATAATGAAAGTCCTTTCTTTATAGCAGGTAAATTACTTGAAGAAAAAAGAAGTAGACAAATTGTAAAAAATAAAAAAACAAACGCAAAAAAATTTCTTTTTAAACTTAATACAAAAAAATGAGTTTTTGAAAACATATAATCACCAATTTAAGTATATAAAAAAAAAGAAAAGTTATGAAAAATATTGCATATATACAATAATTATGATATAATTTGCATATATTAAAAAGGGGTGATATATATGGCACTAATTAGACCAAGTGCAGATTTAAGAAATAAATATAATGAATTATCTAAAATATGTCATCAAACTAATGAGCCAATATTTATAACAAAAAATGGATACAATGATTTGGTAATTTTAAGTGATGAAGCTTTTAATGAGTTAAAAGAAGAAAAAATAGATAAAATAATAGATGAGAAATTTCAAAAGAAGTATTCTGAATTTGAAGAATTAAAACAAGATTTATTAAAAAATATAAAAGAAGCATTAAACGAAATTGAAAAAGGTGAATATTCTTCTTTTGAAGAATTTTCAAAAAAAATGGAGGCGAAATACCACATTAATGGTTAAATACAAAATAATATTGTCAAATAAATTTCAAAAGGAGCTAAATAATTTATATTATTATATAAATTATTTTCTCCAAGAACCTGAAATTGCTAAGAAAAATTATAATGAAATAATGAATTCCATAAAAAGTTTGGAGTATAATCCAGAAAGATATATAAAATTATATTTACATCAAGAACAAAATTTAAGAAGAATGATAGTTAAAAATTATATTATAATCTATAAAGTGGAAAAAAGTAAAAGAAATGTTTTTATATTACATATTTTCCATCGGGAGTCAAAATTATTTAAATCAAATTTAATTCAAATTTTTTTAAAATCTGTATAAAATTTCCAAATATGAACATAATTAAATAAAATTATTCAAAGGAGAAAGTGTATATGTTTTGCAATGATGATAATACCACGAAGGGTGGAGAGTTTATTCCAACAGCCTTTAATTGGGAAACATTAGATGGTCAAAAAGAAAAGGCAAAAAAACTTGCAAATATTACAAAAGAAAAAAATAGCAAAAAGCAAAAAAAAGAAGATAAAGCCAGAAAAAATTAGAAAATAAAAAATAAATGAGGCAAATCAAGATTTATTGTCAACAAAGGTCAGAAAAAGTCAAAAAACGAATTTGATTTTAATTTTTAAATGAATATAATATATGTATAAGGTCAAAGAAAGTCAAAGACAAAATATAGAAATAAAAATTTTACTTATATTATACAGCATATTAAATTACAAAATATATAAAAGAAAGAAGATGATAAAATGAGAATGTCAGATATAATTGAGGATTTCATAAAAGAGTTGTTTGATGAAGAAGACAGCAACTACGTTGAAATTCAAAGAAATGAATTAGCACAGCAATTTAATTGTGTACCATCACAAATAAATTATGTAATTTCAACAAGATTCAAACCATCACAAGGATATTATGTAGAAAGCAAAAGAGGAGGTGGCGGAAATATTAAAATACAAAAAATTACAAATTCAAAATCAGAATATTTAATGCATATTATAAAAAATATAGGAAAAGAAATTACCTCAAATGATATTGATATTTTATTAAGTAACTTTTTAACAGATAAAATAATAACTAAACAAGAGGCAAGACTTTTAAAAGTTGCAACAAGTGATAATGTTTTAAAATTAGACAAAGAAACAAAAGATGAAGTTAGAGCACGAATATTTAAAAACATGCTATTAAATATAGAATAAAAACAGAGGGGGAGATTATTATGTTATGTGAAAATTGTGGAAAAAGAGAAGCAACAGTGAGATATTCAGAAAATATAAATGGAAACAAAAAAGAATTAAATTTATGCGAGGAGTGTAGCAAAAAACTTGGAATAATTGACAAAATGAACTTTAAAATGCCAACATTTGGACTTTCTGATTTTTTCGGTGGATTCCTAGATGATTTTGATACACCAGAATTCATGCCATTATTAAATGAAATGAAGGAAGAAAAATGTGATAGCTGTGGCACAACATTTGAAGATATTATAAATACAGGAAAATATGGATGCCCAAATTGTTATGAAACATTCGAAGATAAAATGGACCCAATACTTAGAAAATTACAAGGTGCAAATAGACATGTTGGCAGACTTGGAAAAGTTTCAAAAAATAATATAAAATTTGAAAAAGATAATAAAAAGGCAGAAAATGAAGAACAAAATAAAGAAGAAAATAAAATATCAAAATTAGAAGATGAGTTAAAACAAGCAATTAAAGAAGAAAGATATGAGGACGCAGCAAAAATAAGAGATGAAATAAAAGACCAAAACAAAAAAGCAAAATAATTTAATTATCAAAATATAATTATAAAATTTACGAGTACAAAGCTATAAAAATTAAAACAAGCAGAAATTTAATCATAAAAACAAAGGGAGGATTATAAAATGAATTGGTATTTACAAAGTGGCAAAGATTCAGATGTTGCAATCAGTACAAGAATAAGATTTTCCAGAAATCTTTCAGGATTTAAGTTTAATTTAAAAACAAAAAAAGAATTTGATGAATTAAAAAACAAAATAAAAGAAAATGTATATGCAATTGGGTATGGTTTAAAATATTTAGAGTTAAAAGACATGGACAAAATTACAAAAATATGCTTAGTTGAAAAAAGATTATTAACTCCAGAATATGTTATGGACAATGAAAACACAGGAGCAATATTAATAAATGATGAAGAAAATATTTGTATTGTAATAAATGATGAAGACCATTTAAAAATACAAGTTTATAGTGCAGGACTAGAATTAGAAAACACATTAAATTTGGCAATTGAACTTGATAAAAAAATAGAAGAAGTTTTAGGATATGCAACAAGTCAAAAATATGGATATCTAACAAGTTCACCAGCAAATTGTGGAACAGGATTAAAAGCATCAGTATTTGTACATTTACCAGCACTAGAAAAAACAGGAAATATCGATAGAGTATTCTATACATTAAGCAATTTTAATGTAAATATTATAGGACAATATGACCAAAACAATGTAAATAGTGATGACACATATATTATTTCTAATAAAAGAACATTAGGAGTTACAGAACAAGAAATTATAGAAAACATTAAGGTTGTTTCAAATAAACTGATTGAACAAGAAAGAAAAGCAAGAAAGTTCTTAGCAAAAGATGAAATACAATTTGAAGATGATATCTATAGAAGTTACGGAACTTTAAGCAATTGCAGAAAAATATCATTAAATGAAGCAAAAGAACTTATTTCCAATATCAAAATTGGTGTTGATTTAGGAATTTTAAAAGAACTAAATGATAGTCAAATTCAAAAATTAAGATTATATATTGAACCTGGAAGTTTGCAAAAATTCTTAGGTCAAAAATGTGAACCAGTTGATAGAGAAATAAAAAGAGCAGAAGTAATAAAACAAATTATTTCAGAAAAAAATTAGAATACTTAGTTTTATTATAGCAAAAAGCAATATTTTAATTTTTAAGCTCAAGGCGTAGCGAAGCGGTAGGAATGACCCTAAATATCATTTGAACAAAAATTAAAATACTTAGTTTTATTATAGCAAAAAGCAATATTTTAATTTTTAAGTTCAAGGCGTAGCGAAGCGGTAGGAATGACCCTAAATATTATTTGAACAAAAATTAAAATATTACTTTTTGCTAATTAAAAATTAAGACATTTTAATATTTTATAAAAGAAGGAGGGAATTATTATGACATATAAATTTACAGATAGAGCTGCCCAAGCCATTGAAACAGCAAGTGAATTAGCACTAGAACTAGGACACAACTATATAGGAACAGAACACATCTTATTTGGATTAGCCAAAGAAGAAGATGGAATTGCATCAAAAGTACTAGAAGAACAAGGAATAACAGCAGATGCAATCTTAGACAAAATAGATGAACTAATTGGAAGAAATGAACCAATTGAAAGCATTATAGACTTCACACCAAGAACAAAAAGAGTTATTGAGGCAGCATTTATAGAAGCAAGAAAATCAGGCTCTAATTATATAGGAACCGAGCATCTTTTAATAGGAATATTAAGAGAAGTTGATAGTATTGCAACAAAAATTATTTTAGATTTAAATGGAAATATTCAAAAATTATACAATGATATTATAAACATTATAAATGAGGGAGAAGACTTAGAAGAAAACGATTCTGATGATGATGATTATGTAGAAAATGGAAAAGCTTCAAGTAAAAGAGGAAGTTTTAATCAAACACCAACTTTAAACCAATATGGAGAAGATTTAACTAAAAAAGCTGAAGAAGGAAAACTTGACCCAATAATTGGTAGAAAAAATGAAATTGATAGAGTTATACAAATTTTATCAAGAAGAACAAAAAATAACCCATGTTTAATTGGTGAACCAGGTGTTGGTAAAACAGCAGCAGTAGAAGGATTAGCTGAAAAAATTGTTGCTGGAGATGTACCAGAAACATTAAAAAACAAAAGAGTTGTAGCACTTGACTTATCTGGAATGGTTGCAGGAAGTAAGTATAGAGGAGATTTTGAAGAAAGAATAAAAAAGGCATTAAATGAAGTAAAAAAAGCAGGAGATGTTATTTTATTCATAGATGAAATCCATACCATAGTTGGTGCAGGAGCTGCAGAAGGTGCAATTGATGCTGCTAACATTTTAAAACCAATGCTTGCAAGAGGAGAAATTCAACTAGTTGGTGCCACAACATTAAATGAATACAGAAAATTCATTGAAAAGGATGCAGCACTAGAAAGAAGATTCAGTCCAGTACAAGTTAATGAACCATCAGAGGCAGATACAATTCTTATTTTAAAAGGAATTAGAGACAAATATGAAGCACACCATAATGTAAAAATAACAGATGAAGCAATAAAAGCAGCAGTAAAATTATCAGTTAGATATATAAATGACAGATATTTGCCAGATAAAGCAATAGACTTAATTGATGAAGCTGCATCACGTGCAAGACTTAAAACATATACAGAACCTGAAAGTATAAAAAAATTGCAAGACAATATAGACAAAGTAAAAAATGAAAAAGAAGAAGCTGTATTAAATCAAAAATTTGAAAAAGCAGCTGAATTAAGGGATAAAGAAAGAAAATTAAAAGAAGAATTTGAAAAAGAAAAAGATAAATGGAAAAATAAAAATTCAAAATCAATTGTTAATATTACAGAAGAAAATATCTCAGAAGTAATAAGCTCTTGGACAGGAATTCCAGCAGAAAAAATTTCACAAGACGAAAATGAAAGATTAAAGAATTTGGAAAAAGAATTGCATAAAAGGGTAATTGGTCAGGATGAAGCAGTAGAAGCGGTTGCAAAAGCAATAAGAAGAGGAAGAGTTGGATTAAATGACCCAAAAAGACCAATAGGTTCATTTCTTTTCTTAGGACCAACAGGAGTTGGAAAAACTGAACTTTCAAAGGCACTAGCAGAATGCTTATTTGGAGACGAAAGTGCAATGATAAGATTAGATATGTCTGAGTTCATGGAACCACATTCTGTATCCAAATTAATAGGCTCTCCTCCAGGATATGTAGGATTTGATGATGGTGGTCAATTAACAGAAAAAATAAGGAGAAAACCATATTCTGTAATATTATTTGATGAAATTGAAAAAGCACACCCAGATGTTATGAATATTTTACTACAAATATTAGAAGATGGAAGATTAACAGATAGCCAAGGAAGAACAGTAAACTTTAAAAATACAGTAATAATTATGACATCAAATATAGGAGCAAGATTAATTACAGATAAAAAAGAAGTTATGCAAGAAGTAAAAAAACAATTAAGACCAGAATTTATAAATCGTATTGATGAAATAATCATTTTCCATAAACTAAATGATGATGAAATAAGCAAAATAATTGATATTATGCTTAAAGAAGTTACTACAAGATTAAAAAATGAAAAATATAATGTTAAGTTTGAACCAGATGTAAAAAAATTAATTTCAAAGCAAGGAATTGATAAAAACTTTGGAGCACGTCCATTAAGAAGAACAATTCAAAATTTGGTTGAAGATAGATATTTTGGATGGAAAATTAAATAAAAAAGATGAATATAAATATACTGTTAAAGATGACAAAGTAGTACAAGAATAATTTATACAAGAATGATGCACAAGTATAGTAAAATTCTTGAATTTATTGGATAATTATGGTATAATTAATATGTAAACCATTTAAAACCTGTTATTTAAACTATAATCAACGGAGGTAAAAACATGAAGAATGATATAGTTAAAATTGATGATTTATTTGAGCAGGGACTTACTGCTCCGGACATCGTAAACATTTTTATGGAGAAAATTCGGAAAGGTAGCCGCAATGAAATTGATATGGAACATTATCGGCTACTAGTTAAGTACAATATGTACTTGAAGTCCAATGACTTCCTTAATCTTGTAAGCTCTGATTTGGCAAAATTCAGGAAAAGCATAGTAAAGAATGATAAGGAGATTACGCTTACTATGCGGGGAAGAATTAAATCCATTGTTAGAATGGAAGAAAAGTTCAACGGTTATATCGTTGAATTTTGTGACCAGTATTATTCTAAAAATGGGTGTTTTCCAGGCACTGAAGAGGTATTAAAATACCTAGAAAGATACCGAGATTTGATTGCGTATCGGATCATATTGTCAGTTCCTGAAAAAAACTTGAAGGGTCGTAACAAACAGGAGGAGGAGATTAAAGCTCTATACAGAGTGGCAAATTCTCTTCCAGGTTTCTTCAGAAAAATGGGGTATACAATTGAGGATGCATCCACAATTGTAGATGGCTCAAAAAAGAAAAAGCAGAAATCATTGCTTTTAGAGGAGAACCAAAAATACTTTAAAGATTATGTACAACGCCCCAAAAACAATGGGTATCAGTCGTTACATATCTCAATGTGCGATAATCGCCCTGTTCAAGATTTACCAATTTTCTCCAGCATTGAAGTTCAGCTTCGTACATTCCAAATGGATTGTGCAGCTGAAATGAACATTAATTCAAAGCATGAAGCTTATGAAGAAATGCAGGAAAAAAAGCGTACATCTAAGCTCCCTGAGGGAAAGTGTGAATATTACGATAATGCAGTTGTTAGATATAATAACTTGCACAATTATGACTTCACACATGCACTGATTGACCATTTTAAAGCAATAAAGCTTAAAGATGGTACAATTGTCT
>CACWHO010000022.1:15585-16306 GCA_902760765.1 uncultured Eubacteriales bacterium
ACACACACACGGGTGGTATATTTACAAATAAAAAAATATCCTTTAAAATTTGTAATGTAAAAAATATGAAGTTATTAGTCAGTATTGAAAATTATAAATTTTAGGAGGAAAAAATGAAAACAAAAGAAAATTTGAAGCAAAATAAAGCGATTACATTAGTTGCATTGGTAATCACAATAATAATTTTGTTAATTTTAGCAACAGTGACAATAGTAGAATTGAGAAATACAAACTTGTTCAGTAAAACAATAGATGCAAAAAACAAATATAAACAGGCAGAAGCAAATGAGGCAAATATATTAGATGATTATGCAAATAAAATAAATGAAATTGCAGGAGGAACAGCAAAAAATAATGCAACAAAAACAGCAAAGATATCAAGTACAGATGGAAGTAAAACAATAGAGATATCTGGGAATAAAGTAACAGTAACAGAAAGTGGAACACCAACAACAGTAACAATAGACACAACAAAAGACCCAGCAGATTATGATACAGCAACAAAAAATGTGTTAAGCAAAATATATGGAACAGCAGTAGAATATACAGGAAGTACAGATATAACAGCAAAGACATGGAGAATATTCTATATAGACTTTGCTAATAAATATGGAGATGGAAAAGGAACAATATACTTAAAAGCAGATTGGACAGCAAATGATACAACATTAAGTGGACAGTCTTCATATACACCAACAGATGCAGATAAAACAATATTAAA
>CACWHO010000023.1 GCA_902760765.1 uncultured Eubacteriales bacterium
AATTTAACCATTTTGTAACTAAAATGTAATATTTAAGACATTGTAAAAACACAGTAAATATCTTATAATAAATTTGAGCTTATATTACATAATAACATAAGAAAAAATGTGAAGGGAAGTTGTAAAATGGATACATTTGCAGATTACATATTAAATGAAAAGAATCTATCACAAAAGATGGAAATAGTTTACTATTTATCAAAAAGGCAAAAAGTATATTTTGACAAAACAGTAGTCTTAAAAACAGAGCTTGCTAGGCTTTTTATGAAATATAATAATTTAGATATGGATGAAAACCAAGTATTAACTGCATCACTTTTATGTAATTGCAAGAAAACATTAAATGCAACAGACTTAGAAACGATAAGAAGCTATGCAAAAAGGGGAGCAGAATATTTGGAACAACTTGGATTTAATAATAAATTTTGCAAAATGTGTGAAGAAATAAATAGATATAGTGGCAGTGAACCAAGAGAAAAAGAAAGTGATGTTTTAGAGTTAGCAGATTCTTTTGGTGGAATGATTATAGATAGACCAGATAGAAAAGGATTTCCACCAGATGAAGCTCTTACATTATTAATACACAGAAATCTAAAAGATAAAGATAATAGATATAAAGACCAATTTGTAGGTTTCATACATACACTACAAGAAACACAATTAGGAGATTTTGTTGAAATAAATTCAATCAAAAAACTTTTAAAAATTTATGGTGAATCAAGAGATGTAGTTGAATTTATAAAAAGAGATGTTAATCAATTTGAACCAGAAATTGATGCAGCACTAGATAAAAAATTAAAAGCTCCTGAAGAAAAAATAGTTAGAACACCAGCTAGAAGAATTGAAAAAGCAAATAGACCACTATTTACAGAAGAGACAACAAGAATGGTATTAGAGAAAATTCATAGCAATCAAAGAGAAGCAGAAGAACCAGAAATGGAAACATTGGAAAGAGGATAAAAATGTACGAAGCATTTGCAGATTTACATGTGCACATTGGTAGAACAGAAAGTGGAAAACCAGTCAAAATAACAGCAGCAAAAAGCCTTAACTTTGCAAATATTGCAAAAGAATGTGCAGACAGAAAAGGTATAAACATTGTTGGAATAATAGATTGTGCATCACCATATGTAATAGAAGATATAGAAAAATTTCTAAAAACAGGAGAGGCATATGAATTAGAAAATGGTGGAATTATCTACAAAGATAAAGTATGCATTATTTTAGGAAGCGAAGTAGAAACTTCTGAAAAAGGTAGAAATGGCAAAAGTGGTGCAGCACATAACTTATGCTATTTTCCACACCTTAAAGACATTAAAGCATTTTCAAATGAGATGAGCAAACATATAAAAAACATAACATTAAGCACACAAAGGTCAGACATATCTGGATATGAGTTAATAGATATTGTAGAAAAATATAATGGAATATTAATACCAGCACACATATTTACGCCATTTAAAAGCTATTATGGAAATTGTGTAGATAGATTAACAGATGTATTTAAAGAAAAATATGATAAAATTTTTGCAGTAGAATTAGGGCTAAGCTCAGATACTTTTCTAGCAGATGAAATATCAGAATTAGAAAATAAAACATTTGTAACAAACTCAGATGCACACTCACTTCCAAAAATTGCAAGAGAATATAATAAATTACAAATAGAGGATTTTTCGTTTGAAGAAGTAGTTAAAGCATTAAAAAATATAGATGGAAGAAAAGTACTTGCAAATTATGGACTAGACCCAAAACTTGGAAAATATCACAGAACATATTGTGATAATTGTAATTGCGTTATAGAAACAAAAGAACCAGTAGAGGTTTGCCCAAAGTGTGGTAGTAAAAAAGTTACATTTGGTGTTTTTGATAGAATAGAATTAATAAAAGATAAAAAGGTAACAAAAAGTCCAGCAAACAGACCACCATATATATACCAAGTACCGTTAGGATTTATACCAGGAGTTGGTGGAAAAACAATAGATAAATTATTAGATAACTTTGAAACAGAAATGAATATATTGCACAGATTATCAAAAGATGATATAGAAGCTGTTGCGGGGAAAAAAGTTGCAGATGCCATTGAAAAAGCAAGAACAGGGAATGCTAAGGTACAATCAGGTGGCGGAGGCAATTACGGAAAGATTATTTAGAATTTTTAAATTGAATTTAGTATAAGCTGAAAGTGTATAATATTTTTTAAAATTTTAAAGGTTATTGTAATAGTATAAATTAAAATATTAGAAAGTGGAATATATATTTTTTATAAATGTTAAAGGTTAGTGAGGATCGTTCAAAAATTCTCAAAAGTTTGAAAAACTTTTGCAAGAATTTTTAGAATGAGGAACCTTTAAAAATTTATAAAAAATATATATTTCACTTCTTATTATTTATGTATTATTCACTTTTTAAAAGTTCTAAAAAACTCCTTATTGAATACACATTATGTATAAAAGATAAGGAGTTATTTATGAAGAAAATAAGAAAAGTTGGAATAA
The DNA here is from genome assembly GCA_902760765.1 of uncultured Eubacteriales bacterium. Classification (GTDB taxonomy): domain Bacteria; phylum Bacillota; class Clostridia; order TANB77; family CAG-508; genus CAG-269. The sequence goes on from CACWHO010000023.1 coordinate 2,496, forward strand.
GCAAAATAATACACAATCACATTGCAAACAACAAAAAAGAATACATAATATTTACCCTAATTTTTATAATAGGGTTATTTTTAGGAGTAATGTTTATAAACAATTGTAAAACTACGCAATTAGATGAAATAAAACAATATTTTGAAAGCTTTATAGAAAAATTAAAAGCAACTGAAAAATTAGACATAAGTAAATTATTAAAAAACACATTAAAAGAAAACATAATATTAGCAATAAGCTTATGGTTTTTTGGAACAACAGTTATTGGACTTCCAATAGTATTTGGCATTATACTTTACAGAGGTTTTTGCTTAGGGTACACAATATCTACAGTAATTCTAACATTAGGAGTAAAAAAAGGAATTTTATTTATATTTTCATCAATATTTTTACAAAATATAATATTTATTCCATCAATTTTAGCACTTGGTGTTAGCCGGATTTAAACTATACAAATCAATTGTAAAAGATAGAAAAAGAGAAAGCATAAAAGTAGAAGCCTTAAGACATACAATCTTTTCTTTGATAATATTATTGCTTTTATGTTTATCAGCAATTATTGAAATTTTAATATCTACCAATTTTCTACAAAAAATTATAAAAAATTTTTAAAAACCGCTTTACATTTTTTTAATAATTTGATATAACATATAAAGAATTTATGTAAATAGATTATTGATTTAGGGGTAGGGAAATATGGAAAAACAATTAAAACTTTTTTTTGAATTTTTAGAGAACGATAAGAAATTATCAAGTAACACATTACAATCATACAAAAGAGATTTAAAACAATTCAAAAGATATATAGAAGGATGCGAAGTTGCTTACAACAAAGTTGATGAAGAAGTTATACAAAATTATGTAGACTATTTACAAGAAATAGGTAAAAAACCATCAACAATTTCTAGATCAATAGCATCTATTAGGTCTTTCTATGAATATGCTGCTAGAAAAGGAAAAGTAAAAAAAGACCCAACACAAGCTGTAAAAGCACCAAAAGTAGAAAGAAGAGTACCATGCGTATTAACAGCAAAAGAAGTTGAATTATTACTAAATCAACCAAAAACAGAAGACTTAAAAGGAATAAGAGACAAAGCAATGCTAGAATTTGCATATGCTACAGGAATGAGGGTTTCAGAAATAATAAACTTAGACATTGATGATATAAACTTTAAAGAAGAATTTGTTAATTGCAGAAAAGCAAATAAACAAAGAATAATTCCTTTAGGCAAAATGTCTGTTAAAGCATTAAAAGCATATACAGAAAATGCAAGAAATTATTTAATTAAAGATGAAAATGAAAAAGCATTATTTGTGAATGTAAATGGAAAAAGATTAACAAGACAGGGATTTTGGAAAATAATAAAATATTATAAAGACCAAGCACATATCAAAAAAGATATAACACCACATGTTTTAAGACATTCATTTGCAACACATTTATTACAAAATGGTGCAGATTTAAGAGCAATTCAAACAATGCTTGGACATTCAGATATTTCATCTACACAAGTATATATGCAATTCCAAGATGAAGGAATAAGAGATATATATCAAAAAGCTCATCCAAGGGCATAAAATAAATTTTTAAAATTGCTTGACAAACAAGTAAAATCTGTTATATAATATAACATGTTACAAGAAGGAACAAATAGTTTCTCACCTTATCGTAAAGAAAAAGGTTAAATATAAATTCCTAAACTTACAAAATAAGTTTTATTTATATTGATTGGCTTGTAACAAAAGTCAATCTTTTTATTTTTTATAGGAAATACTAATTATCATTTTTATGTATTTTCCTATAAGTAGAAGATAAAGTATTGGAGGTGTTTTAACATAAAACAAGAATTACCAATAAATGGTCAAATTAGAGAAAAAGAAGTTCAAGTAATTGGAGCAAACGGAGAAAAACTTGGAGTTATGTCTTCAAGAGAAGCATTAGATTTAGCAATGGAACAGGAATTAGATTTAGTTTTGGTTTCACCAAATGCAAAGCCTGCTGTTTGCAAAATTATGAATTATGGAAAATATAAATTTGAACAAGTAAAAAAAGAAAAAGAAGCTAGAAAAAAACAAAAAGTCCTAGAAGTTAAGGAAATTAGAGTAACACCTAATATTGAACAACATGACTTTGAATTTAAATCTAAAAATGCTAGAAAATTTATTTCAGAAGGAAATAAAGTGAAGATTACTGTTAGATTTAGAGGAAGAGAAGTTAATAATACAAAAGCTGGTGAAAACGTCTTAAATAAATTTATAGAAAGTCTAGAAGATGTTGCACAAGTTGAAAAAGCACCTAAGCTTGAAGGTAGAAATATGTTTACAGTATTAGCTAAAAAAGGATAATAAATTATTACAATTTATTGAATATATCAAAATAAATATAAATTTATAAGGGGGTAGATTTTAATGGCAAAATTAAAAACAAACAAAGCTGCAAAAAAGAGATATTCATTAACAGCTACAGGAAAAATTAAAAGAACAAAATCAAACAGAAGACATTTATTAGCAAATAAAACAAAAAGACAAAAGAAATCTGGAAAGATTCAAAACGCATATGCAAGTAAAACATGTGAAAACACAATTAAAAAATTATTACCATATGGTGGTTAATAAGAAATAATATTAAAAAGATACTTAAAAAGGGAAGGTGAATAAAATGGCAAGAGTAAAAACAGCAAGAACAACAAAATTAAGACATAAAAAAATATTAAAACAAGCAAAAGGATATTTTGGAGCAAAACATTATAGATATAGAACAGCAAACCAAGCAGTTATGAAATCTTTATCATATGCATTTGCTGGAAGAAAAGATAAAAAGAGTAACTTTAGAAAATTATGGATAGCAAGAATAAATGCAGCAGCTAGAATGAATGGAACAACATATAGCAAGATGATAGCAGGACTTAAAAAAGCTAATGTTACAATAAACAGAAAAATGCTATCTGAAATAGCTATAAGCGATCCAAAAGCATTTACAGAATTAGCTGAAATAGCAAAAAAAGCATAAAAAAAAGACATTTAGGAGCATTTTAATAAGGACAATTCTTATTAAAAATGCTCCTAAGGCTTTTTTTATGCTGTTTTTATATTTTTAACATCTCGCTGAAAAGCTTTTTCTAATTCATTTGCATTTGTTGGAATACTAATTATTCCAATTCCTGCATAATAAATATCTATTTGTTGATATCTTTTACCATCTAGTTTAGTTTGTTGATATACTAATATTTTATCAATTAATTCATTTATAATCTCTGGTGTTAATTCTTTAATGTTTGTATATTTTCTAACTTTACCTATAAATGTTGTTAAATCAATTTCTTCTTGTTTGTTTTCATCAAGAGTAATAGTTAATTCATTGATTTTTTCTTTTAATTCTTTTTGTTCTTTTTCATAATTTACAGATAAAGTGGCAAATCTATCATCTGTAATTTTACCAGAAATACTATCTTCGTAAATATGCTGTATTAAATTATCAATATCCTTTACTCTTTTTTCATATTGAGATAATAATTTTTTGTTAGCATTAAATTCTTTTTGCTGTTCTTCTAGTGAAGCATCTAGTTTATTCTGTATAAATAAATCTTCAAAAGAGGATATATAAGATATTGCTTTTTTTACATTATCAAACACTAATTCTCTTAATGCATAGTCTTTTATATTATGGCTTGTACAAGATTTGGTGGAATTATTTTTGTAATTTGAACATCTATAAAAATCTTTATCAGGTGTAAATTTATTAGATGTGCAATAATATAATTTGGCTCCACAATCTTTGCAAAATAGATGACCAGCAAATATACTTTGTTTCCCTGTTTTTGTAGGTCTTCGTTTATTTTTTCTTATTCTTTGCACAGTATTCCAAGTTTCCTCATCGATTATTGGTTCGTGATGATTTTTAAAAATCTTCCAACTTTCTTTTGGTAAATCTATTTTTGTATGGTCTTTGAAAGATCTTTGTGTTGACCTAAAATTTACTGTATCTCCAATATATTCTTGTCTATCTAGTATATTATTGATTGTATCAGAGTTCCAATAATTTTTAACTTCTTGCACCTTTGTTGTTGTTTTTCTCCCTATGCTATTGTAATATTCTGTTGGTGTCATTATTCCTTCTTCTTTGAGTTTCCTTGCAATTTGTGTAGTTCCATAACCTTGTATGCAAAGAGTATAGATTTTTCTTACAACTTTGGCTGCAGGTTCATCTACTAACCACTTATTTTTGTCTTCTTTATCTTTAATATATCCATAGGGTAGATATGTTGTAAGTGGTATTCCTGAATTACCTTTGTTTTTGAATACTGCTCTAACTTTCTGACTTGTGTTTTTTGCGTGCATTTCATTGAACCAATCCTGTATAGGCAAGAAGTCATTTAGTCCTTTGTCTGTATCAATATTATCCATTATTGCAATATATCTAATATTTAGCCTTACAAAATCTTCTTCTAATAATTGTCCTACTATAAGTCTATTTCTGCCAAGTCTTGAATGGTCTTTTACAATTATTGTACTGATTTTTCCACTTTCAGCAAGTTCCATCATTTCCATAAAGGCAGGTCTTGTAAAAGTAGTACCAGAATAGCCATCATCTATAAATGTTCTAGTGTTAAAAAAATTATTGTCTTTGGCATATTTACTTAAAATTGATTTTTGATTTTTAATACTATTGCTTTCTCCTGCTAATTCATCATCTCTTGATAAACGGCAGTATAAAGCTACTATTTTCTCATTATTTGACTGTCCCATTAAATCTCTCCTTTCCTTAGACAGCCGAATATGATATAAATTATACAAAGTTTAATTTGTAGTGTTCACATAATACCATATTCGTTATTTCATTTCAAGTGCCTTTTAAAAAATTTTTTAAGATTTTTTTATCATTCTCTCGATTTTTTGCAAAATACTTTCTTGTGAGTCATCATTAAAATAGGCATTTACTGCCGTTTATTTCTTTTTCAAAGTTCAAATTATTTTCGATAAGGATTTTATCTCTAAAATATTGTAATCGTTCTTCTTTTGTCATTTTACTTAATTTTGAATAATACTCTTGTTTTGCTTTTTCAATGTGTTTATATTCTTCGCCTGTTAATTCTAATTTATAAACAATATTATCTTGCATCACGCGACCTCCTTTTCTTAGATTTCTCTAACTTAGGAGATGGCTTTGGCTTTCGTGAATTATATAATTTTTCTAATCTTTCTTGTTCTAGTTTTCTAATTCGTTCTTGTTCTCTAAATATTATATCTTTCAAAAAGTCTGTAACTTTTTGTGGTGCAATTTTAACAGCTTCTATAAAATCTTTTGTTTTTTCTTGTAAGTCTTCAAATTTCTGTTTCCAACTATAAACAGATTCTAGCAAATTATTTACTCTTGTTTCTAAATTTTTTATAATTCTGTCTGCTGATATTCCTTTTCTAGCAAGATTTATAAGTGTTTCAAACTTATCTTTTTCAATTTCTACTTTTTTAGAAAATCGTTTTTGTTTTCCAAAATTGTCTAATTCGTCAATAGTTGTAGTGTAATTTGCATATTCATCAAGTTTGGTTTCTATTTTAGCAATTTCATCTTGTTTGCTATCTATTTCAAATTGCTTATTATTAAGTTCTATTTGCTTATTTTCTAATTCTTGCTGTTTATTTTCAATTTCTGTTTCTTTACTATAAACCTTTTCTTTTAAATTTTCTAATCTATCATTTTCTTTTTTAATCTTATAATTCAAATTATCTAAATGTTCATTTGTAGAGCCTTTTACACCTCTTATAAATCCTCTGTAACCACTATCTGACATATATTGAAAAAATCTGTCTTGTAGTAAGCTATATGATTTAATTAGTATAGGCTTTCCGTTTTTTATCATATAGAGGATTACCAAAATTATCTGTTGCTTTTTCAGATTTCCACTTTTTACTATGACTTACTTGATTTATAACCTCTTTTACTTTTCCTACTAATTCTTTATATTTACACCTTTTAGAATATTTAATTTCTTTTCTTACAACAGGGAGGGCTATTACGTGTAAATGATAATGGTATATTGGTTTTCCATATTTTTCTGTAAGTGCAACATTTAATTCATCTGCGTGCATAACTGCTTGTAAAATATTTTCTGAACCCATTTCTTTTTCTGCAAAATGAAATGCTTTCTCATAAAATTCTGCAAATTCATAACCACCATTTTGTTCAAAGTATTCAGAATTAATATCAAAAACAAGTTCATCAAATATTTTCGCATTTTCTTTTAATCCTCGGAGTGATATTTGTCCATTTGCAACCATTTCTTTTACTTTTTCATTTAAGGTAGTATCACATTGTTTGTAATATACATTGTTGTGTGTTTGTGATAGATCCACATTCATATTAGAATAGGTTTCATTTTTTCTTGCATTGTGTTTTTCAAATTTACTAATGTTATCTCTAGTATGAGTAACTACTCTAGCTACTGAATAATTTGTTTTTAAATCATCCATAGAAAATCCTTTCTTGCAGGTAGCAAGAGGAGACCACATAGGAACTGCTGTTATGCAACTTTCTTTGAAAGTGCATAACCCACTATGACACTTTCAAACTTCGTTTGCAAAGATGTCGTGGGCTCCTAGCGGAGGGCTCATAAATTATCTCGTTTACACTCAATAATTTATGCTTTGGCTTCGCCAAAGTCAAAATAACATTTTCACTTTAGTTCAAATATTATTTTGATACTGAAAAATTTTATCTAGCTACCTGCTATATAAATTTTTTCAGCGATTTTTTGCTATGTTATAAACACAACAAAAAATCGACTAGGAATGACAAATAAAATTAGCAACAAAACAAATGCTATACAAAATATAGCCTTGTTCTAATCTTATTTGCACATCTCTCGCCGATATTATTTCAATGGATATTCTTACTATTATTATATATAATCCTCACTTTTGGCATTTCCAGAGCGAGCCACTGAATAAAGGACAACCTACTGCTTTGTCGAGCGCTCATTATGTGCGAATCATTATTTAATTTTTCAGTGTATTATAAAATACATATATTTTATATCATAGTTTTATGTAAATGTCAAGGAAAATTGAAAAATTTAAGCATTACCATTGAGAAAAATGTAATTTTGTGATATAAATTAGCTATAGAAGTAAAAGCAATTAAAGATAAGAGGTTAAAAATGGAAAAGAATATAGATATATATAATAAAATAGAAAATTGTAATATAAAGTCAAAGATATTTTTTGAGGATTCAAACAAAAAAAAAGATAAAATTTTTATATTTTGTCATGGCTTTTGTAGCGGAAAAGGAAGCAATTCTGTAAAAATCGTATCAAATATGCTTTTAGAATATGGAATTCCATCTATTTCATTTGATTTTCCAGGACATATAGATAGTGTGCAAGGAACAGATAAGTTAAATGTAGATGTATGTATTTCATATATTAATTCTGTTATTGAATATGTGAAAGAAAATTTTGGAAGTGATATAAAGATATCTTTTTATGCTATTAGTTTTGGAGCTTATATTTTATTAAATAAACTAATAGGAGATATTTCATATTACGATAATATAGTTTTAAGGTCACCAGCCTTTAATATGAAAGACATTTTAGTTAAATCGTTATTAAAGGAGTCTTTTGAACAGTATAAAAAGAATGGAAAATCTAGGGCTGGACATGGTGGAAAAATAGAAGTTCCATATTCTTTTTATGAGGATTTAGCAAATCATAACTTATATAACGATTACAAGGAAAAAAGAAAAATTTTAATACTTCAAGGTGAACAAGATGATACTGCACCAATTGAAGATACTTATAGATTTATACAAAATAAACCAGAAATTGAGCTTATAAAAATTAAAAATGTTAAACATCATATGGAGCCACAAGAAATTTCACAAAGTACAGAAATGATGCTTAAAAGATTAAATATCAAGAGTTGACATAAATTGGTAAAAATGGTATAATAGACATGTAGTTTTTACTATATTTAGCTAATTAACTTCTATCTTTAATTTAAACATATTACCTAAGGAGGTCAATTTATGTTATACACAATGAAAGAAAAACTTGGTAAATGGGGATTTGTAAATCAAAATGGTGAACCAATTTGTGAATTTATTTACGATGAGGTGCGGAGCTTTTCCGAAGGACTTGCAGCAGTCAGAGTAAATGACAAATGGGGATACATTAATGAAGATGGAGCTGAAATCTGTGAAATCAGATATGATGCTGTAGGAGATTTTCAGAGTAAACTTGGAGTTGTTGAAAAAGAAGGTAAAAAATGTTATTTAAATATGAATGGTGAAGAGGTCGCTGTTACAAACTTCATGAATGAAGAAATGGTTTTTGAAGGTTGTAAGAGTTGTGCAATTGGAAATCATACAATTACAAATTTGCCTGGTGGATATTTGTATGAAGATGATTTTATTAATGTAACAATAGATCCAGAAGTTCCAATTCGCGGTTTCATTGTTATAGGAATCAACAAACATGTATCTACAACAACTCAGCTTACAAGGGAAGAAAGAATTCAAATAGAGGATATTACTAACAAAGTAAAACTTGCCTTAGAGCATTTTGGAGCAAAAAATATTCTTTTATTTGAGGACGGCTTCTCCGAGCATTACAGAAGATGGGTTATTCCTTCCGATGATTGGATGTTTCAGTTTGGTCGTGGAAAAAACCTTAAACAGATTACAATGTATGCAAAGAAAAACATGAGTGATGAGCAAAAGAAAGAAATTCTTTTGTTCGCAGAACAAATAAAAGTTTTTTTGAGGTCTAATTAGCTAAAAATGGGGAGAATGCTATTCTCCCCTTAAACTAATAAAAAGGATGTTTATTATGAATTTGTATGATTATTTTAAAGAAAACATACATATGGATAAAATAAAAGAATTCAATGGCGATATGTATGAGTTAGCTTTAGTTAGATATGTTATGAAAGAAGCTTCAAAATTTTTTTATCGTGATTACACTTTCTTTTTAAATAAAGAAAATATCGATGATAGAGATACCATATATAATAAAATAATAGATTTAAATGATATAAGAGATTTTTCAATTGTTTGCAAAAGTTATTGTAATGTAATTAAAGAA
>CACWHO010000024.1:0-2896 GCA_902760765.1 uncultured Eubacteriales bacterium
GCAAAAACAAGTTTAATAAACTCACCATTTCCACTAATTATTTTAGAAACAAATGGAAATATAATTTGGAAGAGTGGCAAATTTGCATCAGAATTTGCTGATATAAATACAAATGAATTGATAGATGAATTAACATATGACTTAAATGAAGAAATTGAAGCAAAGAAAAATAGTACTGATAAATCTATTTCTAGGAAATTTGAAATAAATAATAAAACATATAAGATAGTAGGAAAATTTGTTAAATCTAAAAAAGCATCTAAAAACAATAAAGATGATGAATATATGGCTGTTATCTATTTTATTGATGAAACAGAAAATTTAAAATTGCAAAGAGAATATAATGATTCTAAATCTTGTGTTGGAATTATTATGATTGACAATTATGAAGAAAATATGCAACTATTAGATACAGAAGAAAGAGCACAGTATGTTGCAGAAATAGATAAACAAATTTATGAGTGGGCTAATGAAACAAATGGAATTATAATAAATTAGATAAAATTAAAGAAATTGACCCAAAACAAAACTTCCAATTTACATTAAGTATTGCAATTTCAAATGAAGGAAATGTTGATAAAGATAAATATAAATCAGCTCAAGCCGCAATGGATGTTGTTCTTGGAAGAGGTGGAGACCAAGCTGTTATAAGAGAAAATGACATTTATAAATTCTTTGGTGGAAGAACACAGGAAGTTGAAAAAAGAACAAAGGTAAAAGCAAGAGTTGTTGCACATGCACTAGAAAATTTAATAAAAGATTCAAGTAAAGTTATGATAATGGGACATACAAATCCAGATATTGATTCTATGGGCTCAAGTGTTGGATTATATAGAATTGCAAAAAGTATTGGTAAAAAAGCATATATTATTTCAAGTGATAGACCAACAATAAAAGAAATCAAAGAAAGTTTATTAGAAGACCCTGAATATGAAGATGTATTAATAAGTGATGAAGTTGCTGAAGAAAATATTGATGAAAATACTTTACTTATAGTTGTTGATACAAATAAAATAAACCATGTTGAATCACAAGACATATTAAATAGTGCAAGAAAAATTGTGAAAAATTGTAGTAATAGACCATCACAGAAGAAGTGCAGATTATATCGAAAATGCAACACTTACATTTCAAGAAGTATATGCTTCATCAGCAGCAGAATTAGTTACTGAATTAGTACAGTATACAAGTACAAAAGTAGAATTAAAGAAAATTGAAGCTGAAAGTTTATATGCTGGTATTATGATGGATACAAAAGGATTCACATTTAAAACAGGTGTTAGAACTTTTGAAGCAGCAGCATACTTGCGTAAATGTGGTGTTGATATTATAAAAGTAAAAAAATGGTTCCAAAGTGATTTAGAGTCATTTAATAAAATTGCTGATATTGTAAAAAATGCAGAAATCTATGTGTGATGAGACAAAAGGAGAAGATATTAGCTTATTGTGTGCAAAGGCTGCGGACGAATTATTAACTATAAGTAATATTACAGCATCATTTGTTTTAGGTGACACAGGAGATAAAATTACAATAAGTGGTCGTTCTATAGGTGATATAAATGTTCAAGTTATATTGGAAAAACTTGGAGGCGGTGGACATATAACTGTTGCCGGTGCTCAGCTTGAAGGAATGACACTTGATGAAGCAAAAACTGAATTAATAAACCGCATTAATGAATATTTTTCTGAATTAGGAGAGGTTGTGATTTTAGTGAAAGTTATTTTAAAAGAAAATATTAAAGGTGTTGGAAAAAAGGACGAGATTATAAATGCATCAGATGGATATGCCAGAAATTTTTTATTCCCAAAAAATTTAGCTGTTGAAGCCAATGCTGAAAATATGAGCGAATTGAGAGCAAAGCAAGATTCAAATAATTTTAAGAAATCACAAGAAAAAGAAGAGGCAGAAAAGTTAGCAGAAAAATTATCAAAAATTTCAGTTAGAATAAAAGTCAAAACAGGATCAAATGGTAAAATTTTTGGTGGTGTTTCTTCAAAAGAAATTGCAGAAAACTTAGAAAAAGAACATAATATAAAGGTAGATAAAAAGAAGATAGATTTAAAAGAAACAATTAAAACATTAGGCATGTTTACGGTAGATATAAAATTATTTGAAGGTGTAATTGGAAAAATTAAAGTAGATATTATTTCGGAATAAAAATTGATATTAAAAAATGCAGTTGATGGAATAGAATTTCAAGAAAAAAGGAATGGTGTTTAATATGGAATTAGGAAAAGTACCACCACACGATATAGAAGCTGAACAAGCTGTTATTGGAAGTATGTTAACAGATAAAGATGCAGTAATGAATAGTTTTGAAAACTTGAAAGTTGATGACTTTTACAGGGAAGATAATAGACTTATTTTCTCTGCAATGTTTAATTTATATAAAAAAGCTGAACCAATTGATTTAATAACTGTAAAGGCTGAACTAGAATCAATGGGAAGTTTTGACAAAGTTGGGGGATTTGAATATTTAGCTGAATTACCAGAAAAAGTTCCTACAACAGCAAATGCTATGAAATACATAAAAATTGTTCAAGAAAAGGCAACATTAAGAAATCTAATAAAAACTGCAAATGAAATTATTGAATTGGGATATGACCAAACAGAAGACATTGAAGATGTAATGGGCGGAGCAGAAAAAAGAATATTTGATTTACTACAAAGTAGAAATGAAAAAGGGTATACTCCAATTAAAGATATTTTGGTTGATAGTTTTGCAAAACTAGAGGAATTATACAATAGAAAACAACATATTACAGGTGTTCCAACAGGCTTTGCAGATTTAGATTATAAAACAGCAGGGTTACATGGTTCAGAATTTATTCTAGTTGCCGCAAGACCAGCAATGGGTAAGTCTGCGTTTGCATTAAATATTGCTGCAAATGCTGC
>CACWHO010000024.1:2918-10435 GCA_902760765.1 uncultured Eubacteriales bacterium
CAAAACTTGCTGAGTATATTGGACCACTTTCAGAAGCTGGAATTTATATTGATGATACTCCAGGTATGACAGTTACAGATATTAGAACAGAATGTAGAAAACTAAAAATAGAAAAAAATATTGGACTTGTTATTATAGATTATTTACAATTGATTCAAGGTACTGGAAACAGAAAAAATGGTAGCCGTGAACAAGAAATTGCAGAAATAAGTAGGTCATTAAAAATTCTTGCAAAAGAATTAAATGTTCCTGTAATTGCACTTTCTCAACTTTCTAGAGAGGTTGAAAAAAGACCTGACCACAGACCAATGCTTTCAGATTTACGTGAATCTGGTTCAATTGAACAAGATGCAGATATTGTTATGTTTATACATAGAGAAGATAAATATGACCCAGAAAGTAAAAAGAAAAATATTGCTGAAATTATAATTGCAAAACAAAGAGGTGGAGAAACTGGTTCAATAGACTTAGGCTGGATGGGTAATTATACAAAATTTGTTAATCTTGAGAAAAGATTTGATGGTTAATATTACTAATATTAAAGTTGGTGTTTAAATTGAAAGAAAAAGTTTTAAATACAATAAAAAAATATAATTTAATAAATGATGGAGATAAGCTGGTTCTCGGAGTTTCAGGAGGACCAGATTCTATTTCTATGTTAAATATTTTAAATGAACTAAGAAATGACAAAAATTTACATATGAATTTTGATATAATAGTTGCACATGTCAATCATTTAATTAGAGAAGAAGCAATAGATGATGAAAATTTTGTTAGAGATTTTTGTAAAAAAATAAATGTTAAATTTTATTCAAAAAGAATAAATATTCCCCAAATTGCTGAAGAAAAAAAGATTGGGGAAGAAGAGGCTGGAAGATATGAAAGATATAAATTCTTTGATGAAATTATGGAACAAGAACATGCAAATAAAATAGCTATTGCACATAATAAAAATGACAAAATAGAAACAATAATAATGAACGTTTTAAGAGGTAGCGGAATATCAGGGTTGGTAGGAATTGAACCTATTAAAGACAACAAGATTATTAGACCACTAATTGAATGTGAAAGAAATGAAATAGAAGAATATTGTAAGAAAGAAAATATAATTCCTAGAATAGATAGAACAAATTTTGAAAATATTTATACTAGAAATAAAATTAGAAATATTGTAATTCCATATATTAAAAATGAATTTAATCCAAATATCATAGAAACTATGAGCAGATTATCAGATTTGGTAAAAGAAGAAGACAAATATCTTGAAAAAATTACAATATTAAGATATAAAGAAATGTATACTAGTTGTGAAAACAATAAAATTTCTCTAGATTTAAAAAAATTTAACAAAGAGGACAAAGTTATAAAATCAAGAATTTTGTTATATACTATATCAAAGCTTTTTGGGACAACCAAAGGAATTGAAAAAATACATATAGAAGACTTAATAAAATTATGTGAAAATAATATAGGAAATAAGTATTTAACGCCTAATAAACATTTAAAAGTTTTGGTTAAAAATCATGAAATAAATTTTTATAAAATTTAAAAATACTAAAAGGTGAATACCCGTAGAGCTTAGAAACACAAGGCTTTTTGTAATATAAAATTAATACAAAAATGCTTGAAATAACGAAAATGATGTGTTATAAACGTCATAGCAAATAAAAGGAGGAGAACGACTTGAAAAATGGAATTAAAACATTAGCAATGTGGCTAATTATTGGAGTAATATTTATTGTATTGTTATCAAATGTTATGGCAAATGATGACACAAAACTAAAATATTCAGATTTAATTGGAAAAATAAATGAAGGAAAAGTTGAATCAATTGTAATTGATGCTGACGGAACTTCTGCAGTAGTACAATTAACAGATGAAAAAACTAAAAAAAATGTAAACATTCCAGATATTGGAAGCTTTATGACATATACAGAAGAATTTGTAAAAAATGGAGCATTTACATTAGAAAAAAGTTCAAGGTCTGTAATGTCAATTGTAATTGAATTATTAACGCCATTTGGAGTTTTAATAATATTCTTCTTATTCTGGTTCTTTATGATGGGTGGTGCTGCAAATAATTCAGGAGCAGGCAAATCAATCTCATTTGGAAAGAGCAAAGCAAGAATGATGACACCAGCAGATAGAAATAGAGTTTCTTTTGATGATGTTGCAGGTGTTGATGAAGAAAAAGAAGAATTACAAGAAATAGTTGAATTTTTGAAAAATCCAAAGAAATTTACAGATATGGGTGCAAGAATACCAAAAGGTGTATTACTTGTAGGACAACCAGGAACTGGTAAAACATTACTTGCAAAAGCAGTTGCTGGAGAAGCGGGAGTACCATTCTTTATAATAAGTGGTTCAGATTTTGTAGAAATGTTCGTAGGTGTTGGTGCATCTAGAGTTAGAGATTTATTTGAACAAGCAAAGAAAAATGCACCTTGCATTATATTTATAGATGAAATTGATGCAGTTGGACGCCAAAGAGGTGCAGGACTTGGCGGTGGACATGATGAAAGAGAACAAACATTAAATCAATTATTAGTAGAAATGGATGGTTTCTCTAATAATGAAGGAGTTATTGTACTTGCAGCTACAAACAGACCAGATGTATTAGATAAAGCACTATTAAGAGCAGGAAGATTTGATAGACAAATAGTAGTTGGAATGCCAGACGTTAAAGCTAGAGAACAAATTTTGGAAGTTCACTCAAGAAAAAAGAGACTTTCAGAAGATGTAGATTTAAAAGTTATTGCAAAAAATACTTCAGGATTTGCAGGAGCTGATTTGGAAAATGTATTAAATGAAGCAGCATTACTTGCAGCTAGAAGAAATTTAACTGAAATTGGAATGAAAGAAATTGAAGATGCCATGGTTAAAGTAACTATGGGACCTGAAAAGAAAACAAGAGTTAGAAGTGAAAAAGAAAATAAATTGGTTGCATATCACGAAGCAGGTCATGCAGTTGTAAGTCATTACCTTGCAACACAAGACCCAGTTCATCAAATTTCAATTGTACCAAGAGGTATGGCCGGTGGATACACAATGTACAGACCAACAGAAGATAAATCATTTATGTCTAAAACAGAAATGGAAGAAAACATTGTATCACTTTTAGGTGGTAGAGTTGCAGAAAGTATTATCTTACATGATATTTCAACAGGTGCAAGCAATGATATCGAAAGAGCAACAAAGATTGCAAGAAGCATGGTAACAAAATATGGAATGAGCGATAGAATAGGAACAATAACATTAGGCTCAGATCAAGATGAAGTATTTTTAGGAAGAGATTTAGCACAAGCTAAAGAATATTCAGAAGAAACTGCTGGAATTATAGATGAAGAAGTTAAGGCAATTGTAGACAAAGGATATAATAAAGCAAAACAATTGCTAACAGAACATATTGATAAATTACATGCAGTTGCTGGTATTTTACTTGAAAAAGAAAAAATTGAAGCAGATGAATTTGAACAAATCTTTGCAGAAGGATAATATTTTATGCTTCTAAATAAATGCATATTTTAGTATATGAAAATTTTGCTATTGACAATATTATACATAATAATGTATAATGTATGTTGTTAAGGGTGAAAGTATTAAAACTTTCAATTACAGAATCCCACATACTATAGTGTATGACCGGAAGGGGGGAATAAGAAATGCCAGAAATCAAAGTTAATAATGGAAATATAGAAGATGCTTTAAAAAGGTTTAAAAGACAATGTGCTCGTAATGGAGTTCTACAAGAAGTTCGTAAAAGAGAACATTATGAAAAACCAAGTGTAAAAAGAAAGAAAAAGTCAGAGGCAGCAAGAAAGAGAAAGTTTTAATTACATAGTAAGAGAAAATCTAGGATATAAAATCCTAGATTTTTTTTTGAAATAAAATAGAATTTTAATTGATTTGTACTAATAAATGTAGTAGAATATTAAACGTAGAAAGTAATAAACAGATGTTGTTGGGTTCACCAAATTCCCGTAATTCACAAGAATTATGGAGGAAGGAGGTGGTAGCATGTTAGATATGATTATTACATATTTTGTAATTTTAACATTTTCCATATGTCTAAATTTTATATTATTAGCTATCATCTTCAAACTTCGAGTTAAGCTTGAAATTGAAAAGATGAAAGAGCAAAATAAATAAAATAACCAACACATCTGATTTTTCCCTGATGATGTGTTGGTTATACATAAACTTTTATGTGAACCCACTCGCTGTGGATTTACTTTCTACATTTATTATATACTTCAAATTAGCAAATGTCAAATATTATTTAAAATGAAATTGAAAAATTAAAATAATTTATATTTTTTAGTATATAATATAATTACTAGAAAATGAAAGGATGATAAATTTGAATTATAAAAAAGTAGAAATAAAAAAAGGAGTTAAATTACATTTAATAAATACTGAAAAGTTCAAGACTAATTTAATTGCTATAATGTTATCAACAAAATTAGATAGAAAAAATGTTACTAAAAATGCATTAATTCCTGCTGTTTTAAGGAGAGGAACACAAAATTTAAAAACTCAAGAAGATATCAATAAAAGACTAGAAGAAATGTATGGTGCATCTTTAGATTGTGGTGTAGATAAGACAGGAGATAATCAAGTCTTAAAATTTTATATTGAAACAATAAATGATAATTTTTTGCCAAAAGATGAAGAAAATATGTTAAAAAAATCATTGGAAAATATGCTCGAAATCATATTTAATCCATACACAGAAAATAGAGTTTTCAAAAAAGAATATGTTGAACAAGAAAAGAATAATCTTAAACAAATTATTGAAGCAAAAGCAGATGATAAAGCAAGATATGCACTAAATAGATGTATTGAAGAAATGTACAAAGATAAGCCTTATGGATTATATAAATATGGATATGCCCAAGACCTAGAAAATATTAATGAAAAAAATTTATTTGAATATTATAATGAATTAATAAATACTTGCAAAATTGATATTTTTGTTTCTGGAATTATTGATGAAAAAACAGAAAAAATTGTAGAAGAAAATGAATATGTAAAAAAATTAGTTGATAGAGATGCAGATTATAATAAATTTGAAATATCTGCTAAAAAGTGTGATAAAGAAAACTTTGTTCAGGAGTCTATGGAAGTAACACAGGGAAAAATAGCAATAGGACTTGACTTAAATATTTCTGATGAAAACCAAAGATATGCAACATTGATTTATAATACAATTTTAGGTGGTAGTGCAAATTCAAAATTATTTCAAAATGTACGTGAAAAGGCAAGCCTTGCTTATACTGCTTCATCAAATTATTTTAGATTTAAAAACATAATTTTAATTAATTGTGGAATTGAAATTGCAAATTATGATAAAGCAATAAAAATAATTAAAGAGCAAATTGAAGAAATGAAAAATGGCAATTTTACAGATGAAGATATAGAAAATGCCAAAAAGAATATTATTGCAGCAGTAAAGGCAATAGATGATGAACAAGATACAGAAGTTACTTACTATTTTGGACATGAATTATCAGGCACAAAACAAGAGTTAGATGAATATATTAATTCAATTTCAAAAGTTAATAAGGAAAATATTTTGAATATTGCAAAAAATGTAAGCATAAATACAATCTATTTTTTAAAGAATTAAATATATATTGAAATTTAATATGATTAATTTTAAATAATGATAAATGTTAAAGATTGAAAAATAATTAAAGTTCTTTTCAATCAGATTTGTGTATTTAAGAAAGGCGAGAAAAATGCAAATTATTGAAAACTCTATTGTTAAAGAAAAATTATATATAGAAAAACTGCCAAATGGTTTAACTATTATGATTATTCCAAAAAAAGGAATAGAAAAGAAATATATTATATGGGGAACACATTATGGTTCAAATGATAGTTCATTTATTGTTCCCGGAGAAACAAAAGTTACAAATGTACCCAAAGGTGTAGCTCATTTTTTAGAGCATAAAATGTTTGAACAAGAAAATGGAAGAAATAGCCTAGATGTATTAACGTCTTTAGGGGTAAATGCAAATGCATATACAACAAATAATCATACTGCATATTTGTATGAATGTACAGATAATTTTTATGAGGCATTAGACGAATTTATGGATTATGTACAGCATCCATATTTTACAGACCAAAATGTTGAAAAAGAAAAAGGCATTATTGGACAAGAAATAATGATGTATGATGATTATCCTGAATGGAAGGTATATTTAAATGCACTGGAAGCAATGTATCACAATCATCCTGTAAAGCTTGATATAACTGGAACGATAGAAACAATAAGTCATATTGATAAAGATATTTTGTATAAATGTTATAATACATTTTACAACCCATCAAATATGGCTATGGTTGTATGTGGCGACTTTGAACCTGAAAAATTACTTGATGAAATCAAAAAAAGATTGATTAATAAAAATGGAACAGGGAAAATAAAAAGAATATTTGAAGATGAACCAAAAACAATTGTAAAACCAAGAGTAGAACAAAAAATGGACACAAGTATTCCGTTATTTGCAATTGGAATTAAAGACGAACCACCAGAACAAGAAGAAAAAGTAAGAAAACATATTGCAATAGAAATTATTTTAAATATTTTAACAGGTGCAAGTTCTGAACTATATAGAAAATTATATGATATTGGAAATAGTTATTGGACACCAAGTATTGAATATGAATTTGATTCAAACTATGCACACATATTAATAAGTGGACAATCAAATGACCCAGATAAATGGTTTGAAATGTTTAAAGAACAAATAAATAAATTTAAGGAAAATGGAATAAATAAAGATGACTTTGAAAGAATCAAAAAAATGATATATGGCGAATATGTTAGAGAATTTAATGATGTTACAGATATTTCTAGAATGTTTTTATCAGATTATTTTAAAGGAGTAAATAGTTTTGATTATTTAAATGAAATTGAAAGTATAAATCTGGATTATACACAAGAAGTGTTAAAAAATGTTTTTAAAGAAGAAAAAATGGTATTATCTGTTGTTAGAAATTAGGGAAAATAATTGTAAAAAAATAGCATAAAATAATACTTTAAATCACATTTCGTTTCTAAATAAAGAATTATGTCGAAAATTGTAATAATCTGTCATACGAAAGTTGCTAAAAAGTGTTGAAAATACTTGACGACAGGTATTTTATGTGTTAATTTATATGCAGGACAAGAAAAATAAAAAAAGGGGGAAATGTGGTATGTTAAATGATGAAATATGTGAATTAAGAGATAAATTAAATAAAAGCATAGAAAATGGTGATGAAAATGGTGATGACTATAGTGTAACATACCAGTTGAGCGTTGAACTAGATGAATTAATTGCACAATTTTATAGAGAAAAAGCACGGAATTACTTTGTAACGACATTATTTATATAAAAATAAAAGTATGGTAATTATTAATAATTATCATGCTTTTATTTTTATTTAATACGAAGGTTAGCAGAATATTACAGAAAAAGATATTTTTAAATAATAATGATACATTTCTTGAAGTGCTTGAAAAT
>CACWHO010000024.1:10507-11064 GCA_902760765.1 uncultured Eubacteriales bacterium
GCACAAATAAATACAAATTATTTAGCCAAATAGTCAAAGAATTTTATAATGAAGAACTAGAAAAAATTGATTCCAATATTGACTCTAAAATAAATAACAAAGGGACAATAAAACTAGTACCAAAACTAACATATGATAAATATTCAAGAGAAATGAAAATAGAATTCAAAATCGGAAATAAAAAACTATATAAAATAAGAACATTAAGTGAATTCTATAAAAATATGTTAAACAATAATGTAGCTACATATGGAAACAAATTAACTTTTCTTCATTCAAGAGATATGTTTGAAGATGGTTCAAAAGAACTATTGGATTTTGTTATGAAATATGCAGAGGCAATTTGGTTTGCAAATTCAACAATAAATTCAAATTATAGATATTATGGCAAGGCTTTAAATGATAGCTATATAATTATAAGTAATTCGGCTCTTGATGAATTATTTGACATTCTAAAAGGGCAAAAAATCGAATTCCAACGTGATTTAACTAAAGGGGAATTAGAACTAATTGATGGGAATCCTGAAATGGAATTTGATTTAAACGAAACTGAAAAT
>CACWHO010000025.1 GCA_902760765.1 uncultured Eubacteriales bacterium
AACATTGAAATAAGTAAATTAACATCAAGTGGCGAACTTATTGGTGTATTAATACTTTTAAAAGATACAACACAGCACATGGAAGATATGCAGACAATTAAAAACAATCAGAATATGCTTATTGAACAAGAACGTTTAGCATCACTTGGACAATTAATTGGTGGAATTTCACATAACTTAAAAACACCAATAATGTCAATTGCAGGTGCTACTGAAGGACTTAATGATTTAATAAAGGAATATGATGCTTCAATAGGTGACCCAGAAGTAACAGAGCAAGACCATCATGATATAGCAAAAGATATGTATGGTTGGACAGAAAAAATAAAAGAATATACAGAATATATGTCAGATATTATCACGACTGTTAAAGGACAAGCTGTAACATTATCAGAAGATGAGGAAATAAGCTTTACAATTGAAGAATTAATTAAGAGAGTCAATATTTTGATGAGACATGAATTAAAAAATGCATATATTGTTTTAAATACAAAAATAAATATTGATGAGAATACAACAATTAAAGGCGATGTAAATAGCTTAGTTCAAGTTGTTAACAATTTAATCTCAAATGCAATTCAAGCATATAATGGAGAACAATACAAAGATATTAACTTGATAATTGATAGAAAAAACGATGATATTGTAATTTCTGTACAAGATTTTGCTTGTGGTATGCCAAAAGAAGTACAAGATAAATTATTTAAAGAAATGGTAACTACAAAAGGCAAAAAAGGTTCAGGACTTGGATTATTTATGTCTTATTCAACAATAAAGGGACATTTTAGAGGAGAAATGACATTTGAATCAGAAGTAGGAAAAGGTACAACATTTTATATTACATTACCAGAAAAAAAATAAAATAAAAATAAAAAATCAACTTTTACAATTATTTATGATTTTTATAAATAAAAAGTTGATTTTTTTTAATTTTTTATATATAATGTCTTTATCTAAAAGCAAAAAGGAGTGATATACATGAGAAAAAATATGGTTGAAAATGCAGAATCAAATGGATATAAAATACTTGCAGTTGATGATGAACAAGGTATTGTAGATTCACTTTCAATATTTTTAAAACGTTCTGGATATGACTTTACTGGTGTAACAGACCCTGTTCAAGCAATTGAACTAGTAAAAAATGAACATTTTGATATGCTAATATTGGACTTTATGATGTACCCACTTCATGGTGACCAAGTAGTTGAAGAAATTCGTAAATTTAATAAAGAACTATATATTTTGTTACTAACTGGACATAAAGATTTGGCTCCACCACTTGAAACAATTAGAAAATTAGATATTCAAGGATATTGTGAAAAAAGCGACAAGTTTGACCAATTGCTTTTATTAATTGAGTCTGGAATAAAATCAATTGAGCAAATGAATGAAATAAAGAAAATAAATGCTGAATTAAAAGATACACAAGACCAATTAGAAAAAGCCTTTTTGGAAAGTATACAAACATTAAGATATACAGTTGAAGCAAAAGACCCATATACAAGAGGACATTCAGATAGAGTTTCTGAATATTCTGTTTTAATTGGTAAAAAATTAGGATTATCTGACCAAGATTTAAAAACACTACAAATAGGCGGTTTATTCCATGATATTGGAAAAATAGGCGTTCCAGATAGTATATTGCTTAAAGAAGATAAATTATCTGATGATGAGTATTCACAAATAAAAAATCACCCATCAATTGGAGCACATATATTGTCAAATGCAACAATATTTAAAGATATAATTCCTATTGTATTGCATCACCACGAAAAATATAATGGACATGGATATCCAAGCCAACTTGCTGGAGAAGATATACCATATTTTGCTAGAATTGCAGCGGTTGCAGATACATTTGATGCAATGACATCAAAAAGACCATATAGAAATGCACTTCCAAAAGAAGTTGTAGTTGAAGAAATAGAAAAAAATAAGGGAACACAGTTTGACCCTAAAATAGCTGACGCATTTTTGGATATACTAAAAGATGAATATGACAAAATTGAAGAAATCCAAGAAAAGTACCCATCATAAAATAATGGAGGTTTATTAATGTTTAATTTTTCGTTTGACAAAAGAACACTATATATAATAATGGCTGTAATGATTGGAATTGTTGTAATGCAATATGCTACTGACCCATCAAGGTTAGTTACATTACTTATTAGTGCACCTGCAGTACTTATAGCAATAACATTTCACGAATATGCACATGGATATGTTGCATACAAATTAGGAGATGATACAGCAAAAAATCAAGGAAGACTTAGCTTAAATCCATTTGCACATTTAGACCCAATAGGAACATTACTATTATTAGTTGCAGGATTTGGATGGGGAAAACCAGTTGAAATTGACCCAAGAAATTTTACAAGAAAAATGTCTATGGAAAAGGGTGAGGCACTTGTTGCTTTAGCAGGACCTGTAATGAATTTTATACTTGCATTTGTATTTACACTAATATATTGTGCAATTTATAAATTTGCGAGTATAAGCTTTACAGCATCTAATATTGGACAAATAATTTTACTTTTGGTAGCAAGTACAATTTCAGTAAATATAGGACTTGGAGTTTTTAACTTAATACCTTTACCACCATTAGATGGCTCAAAAATTATCATTCCGTTATTACCAACAAATGCAAAAGAATTTTTTAGAAATAATGAGCAAATATTTTATATAATATTTATTTTAATATGGGTAACAGGAATTGCAGGAGTTATAATAACACCAGCTATAAATGGCATTACAAATGGATTTATACATTTAGGAAGATTAATTTTCAGGATTTAATAGTTTTATTTTACCTGAAACAATGATATAAAGGAATGTAAAAATGAAAAAAGAAATATTAACATTAGGAATAGAATCAAGTTGTGACGAAACATCAGTTGCAGTAGTAAAAAATGGAAGAGAAATCTTATCAAATATAATAGATACGCAAATACCAATACATGAAAAGTATGGTGGCGTTGTACCAGAAATAGCTTCAAGAAATCATATTGAAGCTATTTCTAGAGTTACAAGAGAAAGCTTAAAACAAGCAAATGTTACATTTGATGATATTGATGCAGTAACTCCAACATATGGCCCTGGGCTAGTTGGTGCATTACTTGTTGGACTTTCTTATGGAAAAGCACTTGCATATGCAATAAACAAACCATTAGTGGGAGTAAACCATATTCAAGGACATATTGCTGCAAATTATATTACATATAA
Organism: uncultured Eubacteriales bacterium; assembly: GCA_902760765.1. Taxonomy (GTDB): domain Bacteria; phylum Bacillota; class Clostridia; order TANB77; family CAG-508; genus CAG-269. The sequence continues at coordinate 3,223 of CACWHO010000025.1, forward strand.
AGAATTAGAACCACCATTTTTGTGTGTTATGATGTCAGGTGGAAATACGCAACTTGTATATGTAAAAGATTATACAAATTTTGAAGTACTTGGTAAAACTAGAGATGATGCAATTGGGGAAGCATTTGACAAAGTTGCAAGAGTTGTAGGGCTTGGATATCCTGGCGGACCAAAGATTGATAAACTAGCAAAAACAGGAAATCCAAATGCAATAGAATTACCAAAAACACATTTTGAAAATCTAGATTTTAGTTTTAGTGGAATAAAAACAGCAGTTATCAATTTACATCACAAAACACCAGATATTAATAAAGCAGATTTAGTTGCAAGTTTTGAAAAAACGGTAACTGAAATATTATTAGAAAATACAAAAAAAGCACTTAAACAAACTGGATTAAAAACAATTGCATTAGCAGGAGGAGTTTCTGCAAATAGTTATATAAGAAATGAATTTTTAAAATTACAAGAAAAAGGAATTAAAGTATATATGCCAGATATAAAATTATGTACAGATAATGCAGCAATGATTGCATCTGCTGGATATTATAATTTTATAAATGGAAAACAAGATGAATTAAATTTAAATGCAGTACCAAATTTAAAATTATAATTAAAAAATTAATATAAAAGAGGTGAGAATATGGCAATATACACAATTGCAGACTTACATTTGTCATTTAATACAGACAAACCAATGGATATTTTTGGAACCAATTGGAAAGATTATGAAGAAAAAATTAAACAAGATTGGATGGCAAAAGTAACAGAAAATGACTTAGTTGTATTGCCAGGAGATTTCTCATGGGCTATGTATTTGGAAGAAACATCAAAAGACTTTGAATTTATAAACAAATTACCAGGTAAAAAAATATTATTAAAAGGAAATCATGATTATTGGTGGACAACAGTTACAAATATGAAAAATTATATAAAAAAACAAGGATTTACAAATATTGATTTTTTACATAATAATTCATACTTGTTTGATGATAAAATAATTTGTGGCACAAAAGGTTGGAATATTTCAGAAGATGAAGAAGATATAAGATTAACAATAAGAGAAGAGCAAAGACTTGAATTATCAATAAAAACTGGAATTGAACACTTTGGAAAAGATAAAGAAATAATAGTATTTATGCATTACCCACCAGTAATAAAAAATAATTTAAATACTGGCTATATTTCAATAATGAAAAAATATGGAATAAAAAGATGCTATTATGGACATTTACATGGAAATTCAATTAATGATGCTGTAGAAGGCAATGTTAATGGGATTGAGCTAAAGCTTGTAAGTGCAGATGGAGTTAATTTTAAATTAATAAAAATATAAAAAACAAGTTAATTCTTGTTTTTTTGTTTTATATATAGTAAACTATATATGGTGAAAATTATGGATTTAAATGAAGATGTAAAATATGTAAAAGGTGTTGGACCTAATAGAGTTCAACTTTTGAATAAAATAGGAATATTTACACTAAAAGATTTAATTACATATTATCCAAGAGAATATGAAGATAGAAGCAAAATAAAAAATATATGTGAGTGCCAAAATGGAGAAGATACTGTAATAGAAGCTGTTGCAGTTTCTAGACTAGCAAATACAAGAATTGGAAAAGGCAAAACAATCCAAAAATTACAGGTAAGAGATGAAACAGGTTTAGCAACAATTACATGGTTTAATCAACCTTTTTTAAACACAAAATTTTATGTTGGAAAAAAATATAGGTTCTATGGTAGAATAAATGAACAATTTGGCAGAGTAGAAATGGTTTCTCCAGTATTTGATGATATCAGAGAAACAAATAATACTGGGAAAATAATTCCAATTTATCCATTAACATTTAAGTTAACACAAAATATTTTAAGAAAAATAATTGAAAATGGGTTAGAAATAGTTAAAGAAAATGGTGGATTAAAAGAAACAATACCATCATATATTTTAAATAAATATGACTTAGTCGAAATAAACAAAGCAACAAATTCAATTCATTTTCCACAAAACAATGAAGACTTTAAAAATGCAAGAAAAAGGCTTGTATTTGAGGAATTACTTTCAACTCAACTTGCACTTTTACAATTAAAAAATAATAACATAAATGACAAAAAAGGCATACAATTTAATAAAAATGTTAAAATGTCAGATGTTATAAATACATTACCATTTAAATTAACAAAAGCACAATTGAAAGTATTAGAAGAAATAGATGACAACATGGAATCAAATAAAACAATGAACAGACTTCTTCAGGGAGATGTTGGCTCAGGTAAAACTGTTGTTGCAATGATTGCTGCATATAAAGCAGTAAAATCTGGTTATCAAGTTGCAATACTAGCACCAACTGCAATACTTGCAACTCAACATTTAACAAATTTTAAAAATACTTTAGACAAATTTGGAATAAGAACAGAGCTTTTAATTTCTGGTATTACAAAGAAAAACAAAGAACAAATATTACAAAAACTTGCAGATGGAGAGATAGACATAATAATTGGAACACATGCATTACTTGAAGAAAATGTCATATTTAAAAATCTAGGGCTTGTTGTAACAGATGAACAACATAGATTTGGTGTAAAACAAAGAATGACAATAGTAGAAAAAGGTCAAAATCCAGATGAACTTGTAATGTCAGCAACACCAATACCACGTTCACTTGCACTCATTTTATATGGAGATTTGGACATTTCAATTATAGATGAATTACCACCAAATAGAAAAACAGTTGAAACATATGCTGTAACAGGAAAAATGGATGAAAGAATAAATAATTTTATTAGAGCACAGGTAAAAGAAGGAAGGCAAGCATATATTGTATGTCCATTAGTAGAAGAAAGCGAAGAAGTAGATGCAGATTTAAAAGCTGTAAAAACATTATATGAAACATGTAAAAATGAAACATTTCCTGAATTTAGGGTAGAATACATACATGGAAAAATGAAACCAAAAGAAAAAGATGACATAATGTTCAGATTTAAAAATCATGAAATAGATATTTTGATATCAACAACTGTAATTGAAGTTGGTGTTGATGTTCCAAACGCAAGTGTTATGGTTATTGAAGATAGTCAAAGATTTGGGCTTGCACAACTACACCAATTAAGAGGTAGAGTTGGCCGTGGCGAATACAAATCATATTGCATTTTAAAATATAAAGGAAAAGGTCAAAATACAAAAGAAAGAATGAAAGTAATGTGTGAAACAAATGATGGATTTGTTATTTCACAAAAAGACCTAGAATTAAGAGGCTCAGGAGACTTTTTTGGAACAATGCAACATGGTATACCAGAATTTAAAATTGCAAATTTATTTACAGACATTGATGTTTTAAAATTAGTTCAAGGAGTTGCAATTTCTGTAGTTGATAAAGACCCAAAACTAGAGAAAGAAGAAAACAAACTTTTAAAAGAGCTAGTTAAAGATAAGTTTACAGATAGGATAGAAATATAATGTTGAAAAATAATCATAACTTTTTTCAACTAGATTTGTGCCTTAAAGAAAGAATGTGAGTAAAAATGAAAAAAATTAATTGGAAAGAAGATTGGGATATAACAAAAAATGTTTTTAAAAATGTTGCTGAAGATAATTTAACAGGATATAGTGCACAATGTGCATATTTTACAACATTATCATTAATCCCATTTATAATTTTATTAATAACACTTATACAATATACAGGTATAGACCAGCAAACATTATTTGATGCGGTTTCTACAATTATTCCAGAAAGCATGAATGATTTTGTACTTGGAATTGTAAAAGAAGTATATTCAAAATCAATAGGCACAATTTCAATTTCATTGATTTTTATATTTTGGGGTGCAGGAAGGGGACTACTTGCATTTACCAAAGGATTACACAAAGTATATAGGATAAAAGACAAAAAAATAAACTCAGAATTATACTTAAATATTAAATCATTTAAGCAGACAATTATTTTCTTGATAGTTATAATTTTAAGTTTAGG
>CACWHO010000026.1:0-7298 GCA_902760765.1 uncultured Eubacteriales bacterium
TAAATGGCAAATATCCAACAACTGTTGTTTGCTCATCTTCTGTTTCAAATACAGCTACTGTATATCCATTTGATTCATTGTTATATATTATATCTACAATTTCTCCTTCTAGTTCCAATCCGCTTTCTCCTTTTTATTTTGCATGCATTTATTATATACTTTTAAAACATTTTTATCAACTTTTATGTATCAATATTATCCATTAGATTTTTGCATTCTTTCCAACTTGTAACTTTTATAATTTCATAATCTTTTGATAATTTTTCTACAATTTTTTTAGTATCATCTGTGGATTGCATATCTGCAACGATTATATTTTTAAAATATTCCTCTCTTCCATATAAAATCTTAAATATTAAAGAACGCAAAAAACCTTCTATTTTATCTTCTTGGTTTTTTACTGCAACTATAATGTATATACCATCTGATTTTAATTTTGTGTATGTACAAATATATATGATATTTTTTAAAATTTCAAATAAGCCATAAATTGCTAATGTCCAAAATATTGTTTTTAATACAAATTCCAACATTTATAGTGCCTCCAATACTATTGTTATTAATTAAATTTATGTTGTAATTGAAAAGATAAAATTCTATAAATATTTTATTCATTTATAGTATAATATGTGAATAAAAAAGTTTTGAACAAATTATTAGATTAAGTTTTTATTAAAATTATAAATTTATTGAATTAAAAAAGTATATAATATTTAATACTTCATTGGAAGCATTCCGCTAAATTCTTTATTTTTTTGTATCTTCAATCAATTTTTTATCATCAATATATTTGTAATTTAGTGCATTATTTTTGGAAATAGCTGATTTTTTAGTTTGTTTTTCATAAGATTTTTTTGCATCATTTGCAACTTGTCCTCCTCTTTTTGCAACACTTATGTTTTCATTAAGACCCTTTGGATGTTCTGATTTGGCAATATCACGGGTTGCAATTTCTCCTAAGTCTGTAAGTAAGACCTCAATATCTGTCATATTGTCTCTTAATGATTCTTTTCTTAAGCCTTTATATTTTTTGTATTCTGATGCTTTCATTCCTGACCAACCTTTATATATTTCATTAGTAAGAATAGCATATTCAACTGGTTTTTCAATACCGCCATCTTTCCATATATCCGTTAGTTTAAATCTATCAACAATGCCTGCTAATCTTTGTTTAATCCATTCATCACTATATCCTTTTTTTCTATAGTAATCAACAGCACGACTGATAGCAAGTTCTGGATCAAAAACTTCATCAATTCTTTCTTTTCCCATTTTTGCAAGCCAGATTTTAAATGGTTCTGCTTTTGAGCTTGGTACAGATTCAATAAGTCTTAAAATTCCTTTAGTATCTAAAGTATCAGTTAAATAATTTTTTCCATCTTTATGAGATTTTATTTTGAGTTGTACGATATCTTCGTACAACTGACTTCCTTCTTTATCTAGCTTTTTCTTTAAATCTGACCAATATCTTTTTGGAATTTTGCTATCAGTTAAAGCACTAATTACATCAACTACACTAAAAAAGTAATCCTCTTTTTCACTATTCCAAATACTTCTAATCTCTGTACCTTCAAATAAGTTTGTAATAGTATTAAATTTTTTATCTTCCATATATTCAGATACCTCCTTATATTAATTTTCAAAAATTTTTTTCTATCTTTTAGTTAATAATAATATAAAATATTTATATTAAATACTTTCCCAATAATAGTATAAAATATTTTTATCTACATCATATACGCCAATTTCACAACCTGTAGCTTCTTCTTCTGTAAAATTTTTCTTTTTATTTTCATAACTTGTCCTGCATACTAATTCATAATGATAATACCCATTCTGAATTGTAAGTACTTCTGGATTATATATAAAATTATCCAGTTTCCCGTCTTCTAATCTATTCTTATTCCATTTTTCGTTTTTATCTAAAGAATTTGCTATCTCTTTTCCCTTTTCCTCTGTAAAGTTGTAAACATAATAATCCATACCATCATATTGTAAGCCACCTCTTACACTATATATTTCTCTACTAGCATAGTTTTTTATATTTACTCCTAAAATTTCATTAAAATCAGTATGATAAAATGGTATTCCTTTATAATAATATAATTTCAAATTTTTCAAATCAAATATTGCGTTAATTCCATTTTTATCATAATAATATAAGTTTTCTCGATCAATTCTACTTATCTTATTTTCCTCTTTTTCATAAAACATTACCATTTTATATTCATAGAATTTATTTCTACTCCAATCATCGCTATTTTCTAATTTTTCTTTTAATTCATCTACTTTCTTACTTTCATAATAATTGCTTATTTTATATACTTTATATTCAGTGAATATATCTTTATTGTATACAGTATAATAAGATATATCATATGAATCTAAATTAATTCCCAATTTTTGGTAATCCCTATCTCCATTTATTGAACTAACTTTTATTGATATAAAACTCACAATTATAATAGCTGCAAGTATTAATAAAATATGTAAAAAAGTTTTTTTATTTTTCATATCACCAATCCTTTATATTTTTATTTAATTTCATAATTACTAAAATTGAATTTTATGTTTATATTATATTTTTTTATAACTCCATACTCACTAGATACAACTCCAAAATTATTCAATAGAGTAGAAAAAATATCTGTAAGCATTGACTCTTTTTTATCAACATATTCTTTTAGGTCTTTAAATTCTGTAAAATCATATGTATCAATTATATTTCCATCTAATTTCCAAGTACTATTTTCATTTTTTATAGCATTGACAAACATAGTTGCATTATGTAATGAATAAAGTAAATCTCCTCCTTCAAATTTAAGTAAAACACCATTTCTTTCATAATCTTTTAAATCAAATTTTCCTGTTTCTTTTCCATACTTTTCTATTAAACTTTTGATTGTTTCATTAAAAACTGTACTTTTTATTAATAAGTTATCTGTTATTTTGTCTTCTATTGTTAAATCTTCGGGTTCCTTTCCAATTAATATAAATCTAGATGGTTTTTTTATATCTAATAATTCATATAAATTATCAAGACATCCTCTTCCAAACATTGAATATTTATAGTTATAAGGTTTATTACATAAAATGCATCTTTTTTCTTCCATATAAAATCTGTCCTCTCTGTTTTTAATTGTATTATAGCAATTATATTTTGTATTTTCAAGTATTTACTATAACTTTTTTATAAATATTTTCTAATAAGTTTAATAATTGGTAATTTAGCAATTAGAATAAATCAGAAAAAGATGTTTTTACTATTATATAAAAAAAGAACTTAGTAATTTTCTAAGTCCCTTTTATTTTTTATTATACAAGTTGTAATATTGCTACTTCTGCTGAATCTCCTCTTCTTGGTCCAGCTTTTACAATTCTAGTATATCCCCCAACATTTTTTCCTGCATATTTATTTGCAATTTCATTAAATAATTTTGCAGGTACATCAATGTTATTTCCTTCACTATCTTTAACTTTGTTAAGTTTTGTCATCATTTTTCTTCTTGCATTTAATCTTGATGGCATATCTTTTTGTCTTTTTTCAGTAGTTTCTTCTTTAACTACTTTTAAATATTCTTTACCATTCTTGCTTTTTACAAGTTCTGTAACTTTGTTTCCTTTTGAGTCAAGTTTTGCTTTAGTAACTTTAACTTCAACTTCTTCAAAGTTATCTTTTTCTTTTATTGCAAGTGATATAAGACTATCTGCAATTGCTTTTACTTCTTTAGCTCTTGGTAATGTTGTTTCAACTTTTCCATATACTATTAAATCTGTTGTTAAATTTTTTAACATTGCCATTCTTATATCTGTAGTTCTACCTAACTTTCTATTTGTAGCCAATTTTTTCACCTTCCTTTTCGTGTAAAATACTCAAAATTTATCTTCATGTGCAAAATCTAAGCCTAATGAATGTAATTTTGCTTTTACTTCATCAAATGATTTCTTACCTAAATTTCTAACTTTCATCATTTCTGTTTCAGATTTATTTATTAAATCTTGAACAGTTGTAATATTTGCTCTCTTTAAGCAATTATAAGATCTAACTGATAATTCCAATTCTTCAATTGGCATTTCTAGTGTTTTTTCTTTCTTAGATTCTTCTTTTTCAACCATTACTTGTGTATTTTTTGTTGCTTCTGATAAATCAACAAATAATTCCAAGTGACCTGTTAAAACTTTTGCTGCTAAGCTTAATGCTTCTGGAGCTTTAAGGCTTCCATCTGTCCATACTTCAATTGTCAATTTATCATAATCTACTCTTTGACCAACTCTAGTATTTTCAACATGATAGTTAACTTTTTTTACTGGTGTGTAAATTGAGTCAATTGGAAGTACAGAAATATCTTGGTCATCTTTCTTATTTTGTTCAGAAGAGTTATATCCTCTTCCTCTATTTGCAGTCATTTCCATTACAAGGCTTCCACCTTTTGCAACTGTTGCAATATGTAAATCTGGATTTAGTATTTCTACTGTTCCATCAGATTCTATATCACCTGCTGTAACTTCTCCTTCGCCTTTGAAGTTTACTCTTAATGTCTTTTCTTCATTTCCATCAAATTTTAATCTAACACTTTTTAAGTTAACAATTAATTCAGGTACATCTTCAACAACATTTGGTATTGTTGAAAATTCATGTAATACTCCATCAATTTTTACACTTGTTAGAGCACATCCTGGTAATGATGAAAGTAAAATTCTTCTTAGAGAATTACCAATTGTTACACCATATCCTCTTTCTAATGGTTCACATACAAATTTTGCATAATTATTTGCATCATCAATATCTAGACATTCAATATTTGGCTTTTCAAATTCTATCATTTTTACCTCCTAAATGAGAATTTCTCTCAAATTAAATATGATATTAATTTTTGTTTGCATAATCCTTAATATCAATGGATTTTTAAAAATTATTATTTTGAGTAAAGCTCTACTATTAAATGTTCTTCTATTGGAAGATCAATATCTTCTCTAGCAGATAATCTAATTACTTTACCACTTAGTTTTTCATTGTCTTTTTCAAGCCAAGCTGGAACTGGTCTTGTAGCATTTTGTTCTACATTAACTTTAATAGCTCCATTGTCTTTTTTATTTTCTCTAACTGTTATTACATCTCCAGCTTTTACTAAATAAGATGGAATGTTAACTTTCTTTCCATTTACTTCAAATTGTCCATGGTTTACAAGTTGTCTTGCTTGTGCTCTTGATGCACCAAATCCTAATCTGTAAACTACATTGTCTAATCTACTTTCTAAGATTTGTAGTAAGTTTTCACCTGTTATACCTTTTTTATTTGAAGCCATTTCAAAATATTTTCTGAATTGTTTTTCTCCAACTCCATAATAAGATTTTGTTTTTTGTTTTTCTCTTAATTGAGTTCCATATTCAGAAAGTTTAGCTCTTTTTTGACCATGTTGTCCTGGTGCGTAATTTCTTCTTGCAATACTGCATTTATCTGAATAGCATCTATCACCTTTTAAGAACAATTTTTGTCCTTCTCTACGGCATCTACGACATTGTTCATCTATATATCTTGCCATTTATAATTTTCTCCCTTCTATCGATTTTCGATTATTATACTCTTCTTCTTTTTGGTGGTCTACATCCATTGTGTGGTATTGGTGTTACATCTTTTATAGCACTAATTTCTAATCCAGCTGTTTGAAGTGCTCTAATTGCTGCTTCTCTTCCAGCTCCAGGTCCTTTAACAAATACCTCAACTGTTTTTAATCCATGTTCCATTGCTGCTTTTGCTGCTGTTTCTGCAACTTGTCCTGCTGCAAATGGTGTGCTTTTTCTTGAACCTTTGAATCCTAATTCTCCAGCACTTCCCCAAGAAATTGAATTACCTTGTGTATCTGTTATTGTAACAATTGTATTGTTAAAACTAGAATGAATGTGAGCTTCACCTTTTTCTATGTTTTTTCTATTTCTTTTAGCTACTGGTTTTCTAGCTACTTTACTGTTTGCCATTTTAAAATTTTCCCTCCTTTTAGGTTATTTTAATTATTTATCTGCTTTGCTTTTACTTACTAATTTTCTAGGACCTTTTCTAGTTCTAGCATTTGTTTTTGTTCTTTGTCCTCTTACAGGCAATCCTTTTCTATGTCTTAATCCTCTATAACAACCAATTTCTGTAAGTCTTTTAATATTCAAAGCAACTTCTCTTCTTAGATCTCCTTCAACAACATATGATTCATCAATAGCTTTTTTTATGCTACTAACTTCTTCATCTGTTAGGTCTTTAACTCTAGTATCTGGATTTACTCCAGCTTTTGCTAGAATTTTTTGAGAACTTTTTAATCCTATTCCATAAATGTATGTAAGTCCTACTTCTACTCTTTTTTCTTTAGGTAGATCAACTCCTGCTATACGAGCCATATTTTTTTGCACCTCCAAATTTTATTATTGCAATTTAATTGCATAATCTCTATTTTTTTCTATAGGTGAAATGCACCCTAAAATAGGGTCTATAGATATTTTTTGAGACATATATATAGACACAAATTGATATGTTTAATATATTTAAAAATATATTTCACAGCCGCTATCCATTTGTGTTATAAACTTTTTTAAAAAATTATCCTTGTCTTTGTTTGTGTTTAGGGTTTTCGCAAATAACTCTAATTACACCTTTTCTTTTAATGACTTTACATTTGTCACACATTTTTTTTACTGATGGTCTAACCTTCATTTTTTTCACCTCACAACTTAAATTTTTGGGTTAATTTATTTTGCTCTCCAAATTATACGACCTCTGTTTAGGTCATATGGAGATAATTCTAACTTGACTTTGTCTCCTGGTAAGATTTTTATATAATTCATTCTAAGTTTACCTGAAATATGTGCTAATACTTCGTGTCCATTTTCAAGTTCAACTTTAAAATTTGTATTAGGTAATGCCTCTACAACAGTGCCTTCTACTTCTATGACATCTTCCTTTGCCAAATTTATTCCCCTCCTACTTTAGAGATTTTTGGCATATTTTCACAAATAGCCAATTATAACTTCTATATTATATATTAATTTTAAAGAATTGTCAAGATTTCTGGCTCGTTTTCTGTAATTAAAATTGTATTTTCATAATGTGCTGCCATACTTCCATCTTCTGTAACAATTGTCCATCCATCTTCTAGTTCTAATATATTTGGTTTTCCTTGAATTACCATTGGTTCAATTGCAAGTGTCATTCCTGGTTCTAGTCTAATTCCTCTACCTGCTTTTCCATAGTTTGGAATTCCTGGATCTTCATGCATATCTCTTCCAATTCCATGTCCTTCAAATTCTCTAACAAC
>CACWHO010000026.1:7322-15298 GCA_902760765.1 uncultured Eubacteriales bacterium
TATTTTATTCCTTCAAAAAATGCTTGTTTTGTAACATCAACTAATCTCTGATTTTCTTTAGTTGTTTTTCCAATAATATATGTTCTTGCTGCATCTCCATTATATCCATCTTTTAGCGCTACTGTGTCTACACTTACTATATCTCCTTCTTTTATGATTCTATTTTTTGATGGAATTCCATGTATTACTTCATCATTTATAGATATGCATATTGTTGCTGGAAATGGAGGGATTCCTCTTATTCCAGAATCATATCCTTTTTCTGCAGGAATTGCTCCTAATTTTCTCATTGTGTTTTCTGCAATTTGGTCAACTTCATATGTTGTCATTCCTGCTTTTATATTTTTTCCTATTTCGTCATAAACTTTAGCAACAACTTTTCCAGCTTCTCTCATTAATTCTATTTCTCTTTTTGATTTTATTGTTACCAATTATATCTCGACCTTTCTTACAATTTGACATTATTTATGAATTATTTTTTATTCTATTTGCTACATCTTTTGCAACATCTTCACCAAGTCTATTTATTCTTACACTTACAGTTTCTTTATCTATCTTGCCTTGTTTTTCATAATATTCTATTAATGGACTTGTTAATTCAAAATAGTTTTTTAATCTTTCTTTTACTATTTCTTCTGTGTCATCTTTTCTTTTTATTAATTTGCTTCCACATTTATCGCAAATTCCTTCAACCTTTGGTGGATGTAATACTAAATTGTAAACTGCTTTACAATCTTGATTTGAGCATACTCTTCTTTGTACAATTCTCTCTATAATTTCATCATCTGGTGTCATTAATTCTATAACTAAATCAACTTGTTTTCCCTTTTCTTGTAACATTTTATCAAGTGCTTCCGCTTGTTTTACTGTTCTTGGGAATCCATCTAATATTGCTCCATCTGCAACATCTGGTTCTTCTAATCTTTCTTTTATTACATCTATTGTAACGTCATCTGGTACAAGATTTCCTTCATTAATATATTGTTGTGCAATTATTCCAAGTTTTGTTTTTTCTTTAATATTTTTTCTAAAAATATCTCCTGTTGAAATATGTTTAATTCCAAGTTTTCCTTCTAATACATCTGCAACTGTACCCTTTCCTGTTCCAGGTGCACCTAACATAATAATAATCATTCTTCATCTCTCCTTAAATTAAACTAAAATTTTGTTTGAACAATATATTAATTTTTATATTGCAAAATAATAGCTTTTATAATGTTTATTTATTATTTATTATTTATTATTTATTATTTATATATTTATTATTTATATATTTATCCAAAATATAATATTTTAATTTTTGTTCAAATGATATCTAGGGTCATACCTACCGCTACGCTACGCCTTGAACTTTAAAAATTAAAATATTATATTTTGGATTATATATATAACAATTAACAATATTTAATTTTAAAAGATATCATTTGTAAATAAACATTATAAAAACCATTATAGGGTGATATGTAAAAAATGCATATCTCCCCACAATGCAATATATTAGTTTTTTTATTCTAAGAATCCTTTGTAATGTCTCATTACAAGTAAAGATTCTAATTGTTGTACTGTTTCTAGTGCTACACCAACAATAATTAAAATTGATGTTCCACCAAAAGCAATATTTAATCCTGTGAATCTTAGTAGCATTGGTATAATTGCAACAATTGCTAAGAAAAATCCACCAAACCATGTTAGTTTTGAGATTATTGATGTTAAATAGTCTGTTGTTGGCTTTCCAGCTCTTATTCCTGGTATAAAGCCACCATTCTTTTTTATGTTGTTTGATACTTCAGCTGGGTTAAATGTTGCAAAAGTATAGAAAAATGTAAATGCCATAATTAATACAAGATAAATTAGTGCATTACCAATAGCATATCCATAACCTACACTTGATGATGAAGTAGCTACTGAAAATTTGTATACTCCTTGCCAGAATCCATTTAATGTTGAAATATCTTTTACAAATATTTGTATTATCATTGCAGGGAATGTTAAAAATGATGATGCAAAAATAATTGGCATAACTCCAGCCATTGCTGGTTTTAATGGAATATGAGTATTTTGTGCTCCAACCATTTTTCTTCCTACAACTTTTTTAGAATATTGTACAGGTACTCTTCTTTCTGCACTTTGAATAAATACAACTGCAGCAACTAAAACTATTGCTCCAACAAGAATTCCAAGTGCCATTAAGAATCCAGATGTACTAAATCCTGAACTTGTAAATATTAAGCCCCATAATGTTTGTAAGAAACTTGGTAATCCTGAAATAATACCTATAAAGATAATTATTGAAATTCCGTTTCCAATACCTTTATCTGTAATTTCATCTCCAAGCCACATTAGTATTGATGTTCCTGCTACTAATGCAGTTACAATTAATGCAGCTGTTTTGAATGTTGTATCAACAAATATTCCTGTTGATTTATATGATAAGAATAATCCTATTGCTTCAACAAATGCTAATACTAATGAAAGGATTTTTGTATATCTACTAACTTTCTTTCTTCCTTCTTCTCCACCATCTTTTGTTAATTTTTCTAGAGATGGTATTATCATTGCTAATAATTGTATAACAATTGAAGAAGTAATGTATGGGTTTATTGACATTGCAAATAGTGAAAATCTTGAAAATGCTCCACCAGAGAACATATCCAATAGTCCAGCTATTCCAGTATTTGAACCCATTGCTTCACTAAGTTTTATACTATCTACTCCTGGTAAAGTAATATAACAACCTAGTCTAAAAACAACTATTAATAAAAGTGTATATAATATTCTTTTTCTTACATCAGGTGTCTTAAATGCATTTTTTAAAGTTTTAAACAATTAAATCACCTCAGCCTTTCCACCTAAAGCTTCAATTTTCTCTTTTGCCTTTGCAGTGAATCTAACAGCTTTAACGTTTAATTTTTTATCTAAATTACCAGTTGCTAAAACAACAATACCATCATTTGCTTTACTTATAATTCCTTCAGAAATTAATGTTTCTGCAGTTACATCTGTAGCTTTAGATTTGTTTAACATTGTTAAAGTTACTTCTGTATAGTTTTTAGCATTAATATTTGTAAATCCTCTTTTTGGTAATCTTCTATATAATGGTGTTTGACCACCTTCAAATCCACGTCTTACTCCGCCACCAGTTCTAGCTTTTTGTCCTTTTTGTCCTCTTCCAGAAGTTTTTCCTAGTCCTGAACCAATTCCACGACCAACTCTTCTTCTTGAAACTTTTTCTACAGCTGGTTTTAATTCTCCTAGTTTCATTTATGCTTGCACCTCCTCTTTATTATTTTTTTAAATTATAATATATCTTCTACTTTTTTACCTCTTTTTTTAGCTACTTGTTCAACTGTTTGCATTGCCTTTAATCCTTCTATTGTAGCATAAACAACGTTTCTTGGGTTGTTTGTTCCGATAACTTTTGTTCTAATATTTTTATATCCTGCAAGCTCTAATACTGGTCTAACACTACCACCTGCTATAACTCCAGTACCTACTGCTGCTGGTTTTAAAAGAACATTTGCACTACCGAATTTTCCAACATATTCATGTGGTACTGTTGTGTTAACAATTGGAACTTCTACTAAATTCTTTTTAGCTTCTTGAATAGCCTTTTTTATTGCATCTGGAACTTCTGCAGCTTTTCCATTACCTACACCAATATGTCCATTTTCATCACCTACTACAACTACAGCACTAAATCTAAAAGTTCTACCACCTTTAACAACTTTAGCAACTCTATTTATGGCAACTACTTTTTCTTTTAATTCGTTATTTTCTTCCATAGGTTTTATTTTTCCTCCCTTCGCTTTGCCTACACAAAATTTAAAATTCTTATTTTATTTTTTGCAAAGCTTTTTATTATTTTAAAATTCTAATCCGCCTTCTCTTGCAGCTTCTGCTAATTCTTTTACTACGCCATGATAAATGTATCCACCACGGTCAAAAACAATAGTTTTAATGTTTTTGTCTAATGCCTTTTTTGCAATTGATGCACCAATTTCTTTAGCAGCTTCTTTATTTGCATGTTTTGTTTTTATATCTTTGTCTAGTGTTGAAGAACTAACTAATGTTACACCTTTTGTGTCATCAATTATTTGAGCATATAAATTACTATTGCTTCTATAAACACATAATCTTGGTCTTTCACTTGTTCCAGATATTTTTGTTCTAACTCTTAAATGTCTTCTTGTTCTTTCAAGTTTTCTATCTGTCTTATTAACCATTTTTATTTCTCCTTTCTATAAGGTCTATTTACCTGTTTTACCCTCTTTACGTCTAATAACTTCATCAGCATATTTAATACCTTTACCGCCATATACTTCTGGTGGTCTCTTAGATCTAACAACTGCTGCTGTTTGACCTACTAATTCTTTATCAATTCCTCTAACAATTATTGTATTTGGATTTGGTACATCAAAACTGATTCCTTCTGGTGCATCAAATAATACTTGGTGTGAAAATCCCAAGCTCATGTTTAAACCATTACCTTGTTTTGCAGCTTTATATCCAACACCATTTATTTGTAATTCTTTAGTGAATTCTTTTGTTACACCTTCAATCATATTTTCTATTAAAGTTCTTGTTAATCCATGTAAACTTCTGTTAAATGGTTCATCATCTTTTCTTACAACTTTAAGTGTATTTCCGTCTAATTCTAAAGAAATATTTTTATGTACTGTTCTTTCCAATGTTCCTTTTGGTCCTTTTACAGTAACTTTTTGTCCATCAACTGTAACTGTTACACCTTCTGGAATTGTGATTACTTTATTTCCTATTCTTGACATTTCAAGTTTTCCCTCCTTTTTATTGTAATTTAATTAAGTCTTAACTCTAATTTATTATTACCAAATATAAGCTAAAATTTCTCCACCAACACCTAATTGTCTAGCTTCTTTATCTGTTTTTAAGCCCTGTGGTGTTGAAACAATAGCAATTCCTAAGCCATTTAATACTTTTGGTAAATCTTCGCAAGAACTATAAACTCTAAGTCCTGGTTTACTAATTCTTTTTAATCCATCAATTACTCTTTTTCCGTTTTCATCATATTTTAGAGTAATTCTTATTACACCTTGATTATCATCTTTAATCTCTTCAAAAGCCTTGATATATCCTTCTCTGAATAATATTTCAGCTATTCCTAATTTCATTTTTGATGCAGGTATATCTACTGTACTATGTTTTGATGTATTTGCATTTCTGATTCTTGTTAACATATCTGCAATTGGATCTGTAATATTCAACTTGATATCCTCCTTTTCTAATTTCTAATCTTTTTATTTTACCAACTAGCTTTTTTAACTCCTGGGATTTCTCCCTTATGAGCTAATTCTCTAAAACAAACACGGCAAATTCCATATTTTCTGATATATGCATGTGGTCTTCCACAAATTTTACATCTATTATATTCACGAGTACTAAATTTTTGTGGTCTAGCTTGTTTTATTTTTAATGATTTTTTAGCCATTATTTATTACTCCTTTCTCCTATTTCACTTGCTTTTGTAAAATAAGACACTACTTAACTTTTAAATGGCATTCCTAATAATTTAAGTAACTCTCTAGCTTCCTCATCAGTTTTAGCTGTTGTTACAAAAATAATATCCATACCTCTTAATTTGTCTATTTTATCATATTCAATTTCTGGGAATATTAATTGTTCTTTAACACCCATTGAGTAGTTTCCTCTTCCATCAAATGAATTTGCAGAAACTCCTCTAAAATCTCTAACTCTTGGAAGTGCTACATTAAATAACTTGTAAGCAAAATCATACATTTTTCCTGACCTTAAAGTTACTTTGCATCCTACATTTGCACCTTCTCTTAATTTAAATGCAGCAATTGATTTTCTTGCTTTTGTAATAACTGGTTTTTGTCCTGTTATTTGCATTAAATCGTTCATTGCATTTTCTAATGATTTAGGATTATCTCTTGTATCTCCTAAACCAATGTTTATAACTATTTTCTCAATTTTTGGAACTTCCATAATTGATTTGTAATTAAACTTTTTCATTAATGCTGGGATTACTTCTTTTTCATATTGTTCTCTTAATTTTTCCATTATTATTTAATCCTCCTCTCTTTATCTAATTATTTTATTTCTGCACCGCATTTTTTACAAACACGAACTTTTTTACCATCTTTTACACTATAACCAATTCTTGTAGCTTTTCCACATTTTGGGCATACTACATTTACTTTTGAACTTGGTATAGCAACTTCTACAGAGATTATTCCTGCTTCGTCTCCTTGTTTTCTAGGTTTAACATGTTTTTTTCTAATGTTAGCACCTTTAACAACGACTTTACTAGCCTTTGCATTTATTTCTAATACTTCTCCTGTTTTACCTTTGTCATTTCCAGATAAAACTTGAACTGTATCTCCTTTTTTTATTTTCATTTAGGATTTTCCTCCTTTTCTTAATTTTTGTTTTTAACTATAAAACTTCTGGAGCTAATGAAAGTATTTTCATATAATCTTTTTCTCTTAGCTCTCTTGCAACTGGTCCAAAAATACGTGTTCCTCTTGGAGTACCATCATCTTTTATAAGAACAGCAGCATTTTCATCAAATTTTATATAAGAACCATCTTGTCTTCTTAATCCTTTTTTAGATCTTACGATAACAGCCTTTACAACATCACCTTTTTTTACAACGCCACCTGGTGTTGCTGATTTAACTGAAGCAACTATTACATCACCAATATTAGATGTTTTTCTATATGAACCACCTAAACATCTGATACACATAATCTCTTTTGCACCTGTGTTGTCAGCTACTTTTAATATTGTTTGTTGTTGTATCATTGTCTGCTTCCTCCTTTTTAATATTTTCTTATTTATAAATTAATTTTTATTTTACATTTGCTTTTTCAACAATTCTAACTACTCTCCATCTCTTATCTTTAGAAAGTGGTCTTGTTTCCATAACTTCAACTGTATCACCAATGTGACATTCATTGTTTTCGTCATGTGCTTTTAATTTATATGTTCTTTTTACTGTTTTTCCATATACTGAATGGCTAACACTTGTTTTTACTGCAACTACAACTGTTTTATCCATTTTATCTGAAATAACAGTACCTATCATAGTTTTACGAAGATTTCTTTCTTCCATTATTTATGAATCCTCCTTTCGTTTGCTATGCTTAACATTTTGTTATACAAATTATTAATTCGTTTCTTTTAAATTTTTTTTTCTTTCTGTTAATACTGTATTTATTTTAGCTATATCTTTTTTAACTTCTTTGATTTTCATAGGATTATCTAATCCATTTGTAGCTAAACTAAATTTTAATTTAAATAATTCTGTTTTTAGTTCACCTAATTCTTTTTCTAGATCTGGTGAAGACATTTCTCTTATTTTATTTATCTTCATCATTTTCACCTACCTTTTCTTCTCTTGCAATGAATTTTGTTTTATTAGGTAGTTTATTCATTGCTAAACGTAAGGCTTCTCTAGCTGTTTCTTCTGGTACACCAGCAATTTCAAACATTACTCTTCCTGGTTTTACTACAGCTACCCAATATTCTGGAGCACCTTTACCTCTTCCTGGTTTTACAACAGCTACCCAATATTCTGGAGCACCTTTACCTTTACCCATACGAGTACCGATTGGTTTAGAAGTTATTGGTTTGTCTGGGAATATTTTAATCCAAACTTTTCCACCTCTTTTTATATAACGAGTCATAGCAATTCTGGCTGCTTCAATTTGATTACTTGTAATCAAACCAGCTGTTACAGCTTGTATTCCGTATTCTCCATCTGTAACTCTATTTCCTCTTGTTGCTTTTCCTCTCATTCTACCTTTTTGCATTTTTCTATGTTTTGTTCTTTTTGGCATTAATGGCATTATTGGTCTCCTCCTTCCATTTTCTTAGTTGGAAGAACTTCTCCTTTATATATCCAAACTTTTACACCGATTTTTCCATATGTTGTATCTGCTTCTGCAAATCCATAATCTATATCAGCTCTTAAAGTT
>CACWHO010000027.1:0-10066 GCA_902760765.1 uncultured Eubacteriales bacterium
CAGTAATGTATTAAGCTGACCAATACTAATAAATCGAGGGCTTAACCACAAAACGTTAAGTTAAGAAGTAATCGGAACTAAATCCAAAAAACTAAGAAAGATATTCATCTATGTATTTTTCAGTGTACTTATACACTTATATAATTTTCTAGTGATGATGACATTTAGGGTAATACCTGTTCCCATTCCGAACACAGAAGTCAAGCCTAAGTGTGCCGAAAATACTTGCGGGTTACCCTGCTGGGAAAATAGGTTGTCGCTAGATTTTTTTTATTTAAAATAAATTATTAATAAATTTTTATTTAAAAGTTAAATATAAGTTATTTTGTACATAAAATGATTTATATTTAATTTTTAAAGAAGGAAGGAATAAATCTATGTCAAAAGTTATGTGGAAACCAGGAACGTTTTTATATCCAATCCCAGCAGTAATGGTAAGTTGTGGAACAATGGAAAAATCAAATATAATTACTGTTGCATGGACAGGAATATTAAATACAAATCCTGCAATGGTTTATATATCTGTAAGATCAAGCAGATATTCTCATGATATTATAAAAAAACAAGGAGAATTTGTTATTAATTTAACAACAAAAGAACTTGTAAAAGCGACAGATTGGTGTGGTGTAAATAGTGGTAAAAATCATGATAAATTTAAGGAAATGAATCTACATAAAGAAAAAGCAAATTTTGTAGAATGTCCAATGATAAAAGAAAGCCCTGTTTCAATTGAATGTAAAGTCAAAGAAATTAAAGAACTTGGAAGTCATACAATGTTTATGGCAGATGTGCTTGCAATAAATAGTGATGAAAAATATATTGATAAAAATGGAGCATTTGACATATCAAAATGTGATTTAATTTCATACAATAATGGAGGCTATTATTCTGTTGGAAAAAAACTTGGAAAGTTTGGATTTTCAGTACAGAAAAAAAGAAAATAGTAAAATAAAAAATTAAAAATATTTAAAATATTAATAAGGTAAAAAATTATTTAAAAATATTTGCAAAACTTTTATAAAATCTTACTAAAATCATTGACATAGCAGGTAAAAAGTGGTAAAATTATTAAGCATATGTGGTTGACATATGCTCACATCGTTTAAAAAAGTAATAATACGGAGGTGTATTAAAAATGGCTTCAAAAGGACCAAGAGAAAATATAACATTAGAATGTACAGAATGCAAAAACAGAAATTACGTTACATCAAAAAATAAAAGAAACAATACAGATAGATTAGAAATAGTCAAATACTGCAAATTCTGTAAAAAACGTACAACACATAAAGAAACAAAATAAAAGGCTGTTTTAGGGAGGAAACAAAATGGCTAAGAAAGATGAAAAGAATATAAAAAACAAAAAAAGCTATTATAAAGAATTTAAAGCAGAACTAAAAAAAGTAGTATGGCCTACACCAAAACAGTTACTTAACAATACAAGTGCTGTCTTAGCAATTGTTATAGTTTCTGCAATAATTGTAGCAATTTTAAATTTTGCATTTGATTCTTTAAATAAATATGGAATAGACAAATTAAAATCACAAATAAGCAATTCAACAAGTAATACAATAGAATCAGAAGAAAACAACTCAAATGTAGTTGATAATTCTATAGAAGAAAGCAATTCAGCTTCAGTTGATAATTCTGTAGAAGAAAATGCACAATAAAATAATAGCTAAAATAAATTTTATAAATATATCAAAAGGAGGCTAAACGGTGTCTCAAAAAGATTATGATATGAATCCAAGATGGTATGTTGTACATACATATTCTGGATATGAAAATAAAGTAAAAAAAGATTTAGAGAAAACTATCAAAAATAGAGGACTTGAAGATTATTTCTTTGATATCATAGTTCCAATGGAAGAACAAATTGAAATAAAAGATGGAAAAAGAAAAACAAATTTAAAAAAAGTTTTTCCAGGTTATGTTTTAATTAAGATGATTGTTACAGAGGAAACATGGTATATTGTTAGAAATACAAGAGGTGCAACAGGATTTGTTGGTTCAGGAACAGACCCAATTCCATTAACTGATGAAGAAATCAAAAATATGGGATTTGAAGATGCACTTGTTAATGTTGATTATGAAATCAATGACCAAGTTGAAGTTACAAATGGACCATTTAAAGATTTTATTGGAAGTGTTCAAGAAATTAACAAAGAAAAGCATAAAGTTAAAGTATTGTTATCTATGTTTGGTAGAGAAACACCAGTAGAACTTGATTTTTCACAAGTTAAAAAAGTTCAATAATATTATTATAAATTTATAAACTGAATATATAAATAAAATATGAAAATTTATAAATAAAAGTAATATGTATTAAAATAAATCAATTAATTGAAAACAAAAATTTTTAGAGGAGGTGCCAATAAAAATGGCTGAGAAAGAAGTTTCAAATATAATTAAATTACAAATAGAAGCAGGAAAAGCTACACCAGCTCCACCAGTAGGACCTGCACTAGGTTCAAGTGGTGTTAATATTATGCAATTTGTAAAGGAATTTAATGATAGAACAGCAAGTGAAGCAGGAATGATTATACCAGTTGTTATAACTGTATATAAAGATAAATCTTTTGATTTTATAACAAAAGTACCATGCTAAAATAACAAAAGAGCAAGTTAAAGCTATTGCTGAACAAAAAATGCCAGACTTAAATGCTGCATCATTAGAAACAGCAATGAGTATGGTTGAAGGAACAGCTAGATCAATGGGTGTAGTTGTTGTAGAATAATATAATAATAATTGGGAGAGTAAAACTCGATAGAACCAAAGGAGGAAAAAAATGAAAAAATTAGCAAAGAGATATGCAGAAAGTGCAAAATTAGTAGAAAAAAACAAAGAATATGACATTAATGAAGCTTTAGACATTATTGAAAAAATGCCAAAAGCAAAATTTGATGAAACAGTTGAATTACACGTTAAATTAGGTGTAGATTCAAAACATGCTGACCAACAAGTTAGAGGTACAGTTGTACTTCCAAATGGTACAGGTAAAACACAAAAAGTTTTAGTATTTGCAAAAGGACCAAAAGCTGAAGAAGCTGAAATTCAAAATGAGAATTGGTTTGATTATGACGTTGTAGTTGCAACACCAGATATGATGGGTGTTGTTGGAAGATTAGGTAAAGTATTAGGACCAAAAGGATTAATGCCTAACCCAAAATCTGGAACAGTTACAATGGATGTTACAAAAGCAATTAAAGAAATCAAATCTGGTAAAGTAGAATATAGATTAGATAAAAACAATATTATACACTTAGGATTTGGTAAAGTTTCTTTTGGAGCTAAAAAATTAGCTGAAAATTATGAAACTGTTATGAATGCAATTATAAAAGCAAAACCAGCAGCAGCAAAAGGACAATACATAAAAAGTGTATCTGTAACAACAACAATGGGACCTGGATTATTTATTAATCAAAAATAAATATTAAAGCCAAAGACAGTAGGTTAAGCGAATGTAGCTTACAAAAATTTCCCTACCGAGGTAAAATAAAAAAGTGTAAAAACACTCTTTATAGCCTTGGTATAGGAATATAAAGAGTGTTTTTAATTTTAAATTTATAAAATTAATATTTATTAGGAGGTGAAAAACAATGGCAAATGAAAAAATATTAAATCAAAAGAAAGAAGAAGTTACAAAATTAGCAAATAAAATAAAAGAATCTAAAATAGTACTTTTAACAGACTATAGAGGAATAAATGTTGAAGATGTAACAAACTTAAGAACTGATTTAAGAAAGGCAAATAGTGAATATTGTGTTATAAAAAACAATATTACAAGAAGAGCATTAGAAGAAGCTGGAGTTGAGGGACTAGAAGATAAATTAGTAGGACCTACAGCAGTTATCTTAAATAATGAAGACTATTTAGAAACAGCAAAAATAATTTACAACTTCACAAAAGATAATGATTATTACAAAATTAAAGGTGGAGTTATTGATGGAAAAGTAATGAGTGCTGATGAAATAGTTACATTAGCAAAATTACCATCAAAAGAAACATTATTATCAATGCTTGCTGGTGCATTACTTGCAAATGTATCAAAACTTGCAGTTGCACTTGACCAAGTAAGAATTCAAAAAGAAAATGGTTCTGCAGAAACAACAGAAGCATAAAAATTTAATTTTAAAAAAATATTAACTCAAAAAAATTAAAAAAGTTAAATAAAATAATGAATGATTTAACTAAAATTTTTAAAATAAAAATAAATATTAGGAGGATTTAAAAATGAGTAAAGAAGAAATGATTGAAGAAATCAAAAAAATGACAGTTGTTGAATTAAACGACTTAGTAAAAGCTATAGAAGAAGAATTTGGAGTATCTGCAGTTGCAGCAGCTGCACCAGCAGCAGGAGTTGCTGGAGGAGCTGAAGCAGCAGCTGAAAAAACATCATTTAATGTTGTTTTAAAAGAATCTGGAGATCAAAAAATAAAAGTAATCAAAGTAGTTAGAGATGCTACAGGATTAGGATTAAAAGAAGCTAAAGATTTAGTTGATGGAGCTCCAAAAACAGTTAAAGAAAATGCAACAAAAGAAGAAGCTGAAGACTTAAAAGCTAAATTTGAAGAAGTAGGAGCTGTTGTTGAATTACAATAATAGTTTACAAACCTTGTAATAAATATATAAAGAAATCCCAAGAACACACGTCTTGGGATTTTTTTGTGCCAAAATTATTGATTAAAGCTGAAAAATGTGGTATAATATATCATATAGTTTTAAGGATAGAGGTGAAAATTAAAACAATATTGTTTTAAGAAAATATGGATAATACACAAGTTGAAGTTTATAAATTTAAAATGTCATATATTAAAGACTTTTTTGTTGATTTATTTGGAAATTCAAATAGTGAAAATGACGAATTAATTGAAAAAGAAGTAGAGGAGATAAGAAAACAAGAGAATCCTGAATACATTAAAAAACTAGAAAAAGAAATGGAAAACCACGAAATTAGTACTAGAAAAGCAAAAAACAAAATTGAAATTGGTAATGAAAAAAGCGAAAAAGGTTCTAAAGCTATAAAGAAAAATAAAGATGATAAGTTAGAGGAAAAAGAAATATAAAGTTATTTTAAATTTTACTTATTGTTAAAAACTATTAAATAAAACTTTAATTAGATAAAAATCAAAATTTTATAATTTCTTTTTTCTTAACCTTGACAATGGTGCAAAATTAATGTTATAATAAACACTGCAGTATATGGCGATATAGCTCAGTTGGCTAGAGCATCCGGTTCATACCCGGCAGGTCATTGGTTCAAATCCAATTATCGCTACCAGGAATATAAAAAACGAAAATAAAATACTTCAACAAATTGAGGTATCTTATTTTCTTT
Source organism: uncultured Eubacteriales bacterium (assembly GCA_902760765.1). GTDB lineage: Bacteria > Bacillota > Clostridia > TANB77 > CAG-508 > CAG-269. The sequence continues at coordinate 5,337 of CACWHO010000027.1, forward strand.
TTTTTATATTCCAAATTTATAATTGTAAAGTAATAACTAAAGGAAATATTGGACTTTACTATTAGATAAGTATTTGCTATATTATAAATAAAAAATGCCCCGCCTTAGCCGTAAGATAGCTTGAATTTTTATGGACCTGCTCTTACAAACAGGTGGGTACCAACCAAAATATTCATGGGCTTCTCACTATATACTGTGAGCATGCACGCCATATTTTCGAGTATGGCTCCTCTTAAAAACTTGTAGGTTCTAAAAATTCTGTCTACACGCACTACGCAGGGAAAATTAATTACATATTTAATTTATTTTAACAAGTTAATCAAAAAATTTTGATTAACTATTTAACTAGCCTTATTCTAACATATAAAATGATTCTATTCAAATAATAAAAAGTTGTTCAAGAATGTTTAAAATCATTTTATATAATTTTATCTCATTTTAATTTAATTATTCTCACTTTATTAAAAAAAAATAAATTTGACTTCCATTATATATTTATGATAAAATTAAAAAGATTTGAGTAATAATAAAAATTATTTTTCTAATTCTTTATTTAACTTATTAAGAGCCTTTGTTTCAATTCTTGATACATAACTTCTAGATATTCCAAGTATATTTGCAATTTCATTTTGTGTTTTTACATTTTTTCCATTTAAACCAAATCTAAATTCAATAATAAGTTTTTCTCTATCTTTTAATACTTCACTAATTTTGGTATATAACTTTTTTATTCTTAATTTCATATCAACTTCTTCATCTATGGGCCTCACGTCACTTTCTAGCACTTCCTGTAATGTTATAATATTATCATCTTTATCTTTTCCAATTGGTTCATTTAAATAAACTTCTGCATTTGTTTTTTTGGTAGATCTCAAATACATTAAAATTTCATTGTCAATACATCTAGAAATATATGTACTTAATTTTGAACCTTTTTCAATATTATAGCTGTTTATCCCCTTTATTAATCCAATTGTACCAATAGAAATTAAATCATCTTGTTCTATTTTTGTATTTGAATATTTTTTAACAATGTGTGCAACTAAACGTAAATTTTTTTCAATCAAAATATTTCTTGCTTCTTCATCACCATCTTTCATTTTAATTAAATACATTTTCTCATCTTCAGCACTTAATGGTTCTGGAAATAAACTACTACTTGAAATATATCCGAACTACAAAAAATGCTGATTTTAAAAAATGCAATAATCCAAGAAAGCTAAAATTAAAAAGTGCTCCAATCATTTTTGCACCTCCAAAAACCTTATATTGAATTATATGAAAATTTAGAATAAAAGTGCATGGACCAAGAGAAAATATTTACAAAGCCTTGTAAAACGTATTAAATTGTGTTATAAATAAAATATACAAATGTAACCATTTATAACCTTTTTGGAAGGAATGTGATAAATATGGGAGAAAGTACAGAAGAAGACAAATTAGAAAGATACAGCAAACGTTCTAGAAATATAGTGTATTCAACACAAATATTTAATAATAAAGATAAAAAACCAAAAATTATTTTAAGAGAGTTAGAAGAACTTGGAGAGAACAAAGTTTGGACATTAATTTTAAAATATGAAATTGATGGTATTCCACAAGAAGTAATTATGGGATTATTAAATGATACTCAAAATAAAAAAGAAAAGGTCATGGAAATAATAAAATTAATGACTGGACAACTTGAAGAAAATGTAGATGATAATCTTGACTATGAAAGCTATGAAGAACTAGCAAGATATGTAAGAAATCAAAGAATACCATTTGAATTAACTCCAGAAGGGCTAAAAATATTGTATTCAAAAGACAAAAATAATATTAGTATTCCAAGAACATATTATGAAGATGTAAATGGAAAAATTAAAAAACTTTTTTTCAAAGAAGATTTGGACAAAATGAAAGAGGATATGTCATATGAAGTAAAAAAACAAATTGAAGATAGAGAAAAAGAAGATAAATGGACTCGTGCAAAAAATAAATTTTTAAATAATGCTGATAAACAAATAGGAGAAAGATTTTTAAAGGGTGAACAGATTTATAAAATTTTATCAAAAAGTGATATATTAGAAGACGACTCAGAAGATATAATAAAACAAAAGAAAAAAGAACAAAGAGATATTGCAATTGAAGAACTATACCAAAGTTATAATGTAAAGCTTGATAAAGACGGAAAAAACTTAACAATGCCACAAAAGAAAAAATTGTTACTAAATACATTTTTGGGAATTAAAGAAAACGGAATAATACATGACATTATGCAGGCATTGGAAAAAAATGAAAGAGATATATATTCTGAACTAAATAAGTCACAAGGCAAAGACGAAAGTGAAGAGTTAGATAAAATAAAAGAAATTCAAAATTATGAACAATTTTTCAAACTTGTGAGTGATGGTAGAGACTTAAATGCAAGAATTTATGCGTTAAAGATTCAAAAAATTAATTTCGATGAAATGAAAGAAAAAATGCAACAATTTGGAATTAATGATAAAGAAATATATGAATATATAGATATGAAGAAAAAAGTTATAGATGAATTAGGAACTGAAAATACAAAAGGAAAAGAAGAAAGTGACTATAAATCAATTGAAGATTTTAATAAATTTTTACTAAATTCAAGTACCAGAGAATATACAGAAAAAAGCGAAGAACTTATTGTATCTGAAATTTACAAATTGGCAAGAGAAAAACTTTTGGAGGATAATTGGAGAGAAATTTATGAGTATAACAGTGTAGCAAGAAGATATGATAGACCACTATGTCCAATGCCAGAAAGAAACGTAAGAAATATAAACTTTAAAAGTAGATAAATATAGTATTAGAATTTAAAAACATGAATCCATTTCTATTTGTACTTTTACTAAAGCAAGAAAGGGATGATATTATGCTAATATCTGAAGCAATGGAAAAAGGAAGAATTGAATTAAAAAGTAACAATATAGAATTGCCAAAATTGAAATCAAGATTGCTGATGCAATATGTACTTGGACAAAATAGACAATATGTTATTGTTCATGACGACGAAAAATTAGAAAAAAATATGGAAGAAAAATATTTTGCAAATATAAAAAAAATAAAAGAAGGAACACCAATTGAGCATATAACACATCAAAAGGAATTTATGAAACTAAATTTTTATGTTGATAGTGATGTTTTAATTCCAAGGCAGGACACAGAAATATTAGTTGAAGAAGTAATTGATATTGCAAGGCAAATAAATGCAAAAAGAATTCTTGATTTATGTACGGGAAGCGGTGCAATTGCAGTTTCTTTAGCAAAATATTTACCAAATGTAGAAGTTACAGCATCAGATATTAGTAAAAATGCTTTAGAAATAGCAAATAAAAATGCAATTGCCAATGAAGTTAAAGATAGAGTTAACTTTATACAATCAGACCTATTTGAAAATATAATACCAGAAAAGTATGATATTATTGTATCAAACCCTCCATATATAAAAAGAAAAGAAATTAAAAAGCTTGATATTCAAGTAAAAAAAGAGCCAAATATTGCACTAGATGGTGGAATTGATGGCCTAGATTTCTATAAGTCTATAATTAGTGATGCATACTTATATTTAAAATATGGTGGATATTTATGCTTTGAAATTGGATTTGACCAAAGAAAAGAAGTTCAAAATTTGATAGAACAAAATAGTGAATATTATAAACACACTTATTCAAAAAAAGATTTATATGATAAAGATAGAATTGTAGTAACAAGGTTATTATAATAAGCTTTATTGGTAAAACAATTAATTAAGAAAAAATAGAAATTTGAATATTTAATGTAAAATTGGACTTAAAATTAAAAACAATATAAAAAAGGAGTGGAGCAAATGTCTTTTTCATCAGATTTAAAACAGGAATTAAGTCAAATAAATAATCTAAATAAGAAAGATGAAGTAAGATATGAATTAATAGGATACTTGATTTCCAAAAATTCAAGTGTTGTAAAAAATAAAATAAGGTTTGCAACTAAAAATGATTATAATATAAACAGATTTTCCAAATTATTAAAAAACTTAGATATTCAGCATAATATTGAATTTGATGGAAAATCTTTTATTATAACATTTAAGCAAACAGATTGTAAGGAAGAAATTGCTATAGAAAATTTGCAAATTATTGCAATAAAAAAACCACAAAATGATTATGAAAGAAAATCAGTTATAAGAGGAGCATTTTTAGGTGGTGGTTCTATTAATAATCCAGAAAACAAATATCATATAGAAGTTAATTTTTCAAATGAAAAAAATCTAAATTATTCAAAAGAAATTTTGGATGATTTAGAGGTTGATTATAAAGTATTAGAAACAAAAGAAAAATATTCTATTTACTTGAAAGATGGAGAAAAAATTTCTGAATTTATTGCATTACTTGGTGCAAATAAAAGTGTTTTAAATTATGAAAATATAAGAGTAAACAAAGAAATGAGAGGTAAAGTAAATAGAATAGTTAATTGCCAAACAGCCAATTTAAATAAAACTTTAAATGCATCTGTTGAACAAATTGAAGCAATAAAAAAATTGCAAGAAACAAATAAGTTTTATAAATTAGATGATAATTTAAAAGAAATTGCAAACCTTAGAATAGAATATCCAGATATGTCATTAATTGAACTTGGAAAAATGTTAAAAAAACCACTTGGTAAATCTGGAGTAAACTATAGACTAAAGAAAATTATAGATATTGCAAATGATGCAAAATAATAAAATTTACAAGTGATACGAA
>CACWHO010000027.1:10109-13825 GCA_902760765.1 uncultured Eubacteriales bacterium
AAATTAATTATAAAAAGGAATATAAAATGGAAATAGGAGTTTACATACATATACCATTTTGCAAAAGAAAATGCTATTATTGTGATTTTGTATCATATCCAGAAAAATATGAATTACAAGGAAAATATATAGATAAGGTAATCCAAGAAATAGAAGAAAACAAAAAAATTTTGCAAGATAATAATGTAACAACGATTTATATTGGAGGTGGAACTCCATCTTCAATAAAACCTGAACTAATAAAAAGAATTTTAAATGAAATTTACAATTATACAGAAATTAATAATATAAAAGAAATTACAATAGAAGTAAATCCAGGAACAGCTACAAAAAATAATCTACAATTGTATAAAAATTGTGGAATAAATAGGCTAAGTATTGGTTTGCAAAGTACAAATAATGACATTTTAAATGAAATTGGCAGAATTCATAATTTTAATCAATTTTTAGATACATATAAATGGGCAAGAGAAGCGGAATTTAAAAATATAAATGTAGACTTAATGATAGGAATTCCAAATCAGACAATAGATGATGTAAAAACAAGCTTAGAAAAAGTAGTTAGTTTAAAACCTGAACATATTTCTGTTTATTCATTGATTGTAGAAGATGAAACACCAATGAAAAAATTAATTGAAAGTGGTAAATTAAAATTGCCTGACGAAGAAGATGAAAGAAATCAATACAAATATACAAAAAATTTTCTAGAACTAAATGGGTATAAGCACTATGAAATTTCTAACTTTGCGAAACCAGGATTTGAATCAAAACATAATCTAAATTGCTGGGAACAAAAACAATATATTGGACTTGGAGTTGCTGCACATTCATATATAAATGGTGTTAGATATTCAAACACAATATCATTAGAGGAATATTTAAATAAAGATTCAAAAGATATAAAAGAAATACACGAAACACAAACAATTGATGACATGAAAAAGGAATATATGCTTTTAGGATTAAGAAAAATTGATGGAGTTCAAATTTCAAAGTTTGAAGAAAAGTTTGGAGAAAATCCAATATATTTATTTAAAAATGAATTGAAAAAATTAATACAAGAGGGATTATTAATTATAGATTTAGATAATATAAAATTAACAGAAAAAGGACTAGATTTAGCAAATATTGTTTGGGAGGAATTTGTTTAATTTAAATTAGCACATAAGGGGAATATTAAAAATGAAGAATATTAAAGATTATAATTTAGATGCATTAAAAGAAGAAATGAAGAATATTGGAGAAAAGCCATTTAGAGCAGAACAAATATTTAAATGGTTGTATGAAGAAAAAGTAAAAAGCTTTGATGAAATGACAAATCTTTCTTTTGATTTGAGAGAAAAATTAAAACAAAATTATACAATATGTAATTTTAAAATTCTAAAAAAATTAGAATCAAAAGATGGAACAAAAAAATATTTATTTGATATTTTAGACGGAAATAGTATAGAAACAGTTTTAATGAGTTATCATCACGGCTATAGTATATGTGTATCAACACAAGTTGGATGCAAAATGGGATGTAAATTTTGTGCTTCAACAGGAATTGGATTTATAAGGAATTTATCATCAGGAGAAATTGTAGAACAGATTTTAGCAGTAGAACAAGATACAGGACTTAGAATTTCAAATGTTGTATATATGGGAATTGGAGAACCAATGGATAATTATGACAATGTTGTAAATTCAATTAGAATTATTAATAATCCAAAAGGACTAAACATAGGAGCAAGACACATAAGTGTATCAACAAGTGGCGTTGTTCCAATGATTTACAAACTAGCAGATGAAAACATTCAATGTACATTATCAATTTCATTGCATGCAACAAATAATGAAAAAAGAAGTAGTATGATGCCAGTAAATAAAGCTTATCCAATTGAAGAATTATTACAAGCATGCAAAGATTACATTGCTAAAACAAATAGAAGAGTATCATTTGAATATGCACTTGCAAAAGATAATAATGACAATTTAGAAGATGCAAAAGAACTTGTAAAACTTTTAAGGGGAATGAATTGTCATGTTAATTTGATACCAATTAACAAAATTGAGAATGGTGCATATACCAAGAGCTCTAATGAAAATATAATTAAATTTAGAGATTATTTAAATGACCATGGAATTGTTGCAACAATAAGAAGAGAATTAGGCTCTGATATTGACGCAGCTTGTGGACAATTAAGAAGAAAAAATTTGAAAGTTTAGTAATATGGAAAATAATTTTGGAAAAATGTGAAAAGGACATCAAAATAAGTCGGAATTTTGTGATAAAAGTGTATCAAAATAACTAGAATTTTGTGATAAAATAATTTTGAGGTGAAAATTATGGAGAGATTAAAAAGAAAGGTTGACCAATATTTAATTGACTGGAAAAATGATAAAAATAGAATGCCGTTAATTATAAAAGGTGCAAGGCAAATTGGAAAGACAGATGCCATAGAAAATTTGATGTAATTTGTTCAGGCTCTTTGATGGGAATAAATTACAAGGAAATACAATCAAATAGTGTTGGAAATAAAACAGATTATACAATGTACTCAATGGACTTTGAAGAATTTTTATGGGCAAAAGGGTATAAGGAAGACCAAATTGAAGATTTATATAAGTGTATGATTAATGTTTCTCCATTATCTAATGTGCAATATAATGTAATGATGGAAAATTTTAGGGAATATATGGTAATTGGTGGAATGCCTGCTATTGTAAATAAGTTTGTAAGTCAAAAAAATTATAGTGGAACTCTAGACATGCAAAAACAGATTTTATTGGATTATGAGGAAGATATTACCAAATATGCAAATGAACTAGACCAAGGAAAAATATTAAATGTTTTTAGAAAAATTCCTACTTTTCTTGGTAATGAAAACAAAAAATTTCAAATTTCAAAAGTTGAAGATGGGGCAAGAAGTAGAGAATATATAGGTACAGTAGAATGGCTAGACAATGCAGGAATAATAAATATTTCATATTGTATGGAACAACCAGAACTTCCACTTGGAGGAAATTATAATCCTGATAATTATAGAATATACTTTGGAGATACTGGATTATTGATAGGTTCATTAGATAAAGAAGCACAAAATGATTTAAGAATTAACAAAAATTTTAATACATATAAAGGTGCAATTTACGGAAATATAGTTGGTGAAATGTTGGTAAAGCAAGGATATAAATTGTATTTTTATAAAAATGAGAAAGGAACTATTGAAATGGACTTCTTTGTTAGAGATGCTAATTTTCTAATCCCTGTTGAAGTTAAAGCTAATGATAATGCAACTGCTTCTTTGAATAACCTAATTGATAATTCTAAATTTAGTGATATAAGATATGGAATAAAATTATGCAATAAAAATATTGGATTTAATGAAAAATTTTATACATTTCCTTATTTTTTAACACCATTTCTTAAAAGGTTTTTGGCAGAAAAAAATAAAAAAATATTATATTTTGTAAAGGGAATTTTAATTTTATAATAAAAAAAATAGTAAGTAAACTCAGTCATCTGAAGATATTTGCTATTTTTTATTTTTATATTCGGAATTTTCAAAATCAATTAAAACTTAGTATATGTGAAATTAAAAAATTTTTAAAATTTAATATATAATAAAATTTAATTTAAAATTGATAATGTAATATTATTGTAATATAAAAGACATAGAAAAATTTAAAATCCTACAACCCTTGTGGCTGTACACACACACACACACACACAC
>CACWHO010000027.1:13929-14421 GCA_902760765.1 uncultured Eubacteriales bacterium
AATGGAAACAAAAGAGAAATTAAAACAAAATAGTGCGATTACATTAGTTGCATTGGTAATCACAATAATAATTTTGTTAATCTTAGCAACAGTAACAATAGTAGAATTAAAAAATACAAATTTGTTTAGTAAAACAATTGAGGCAAAAAACAAATACAAGCAGGCAGCAGAGGAAGAAAATAATACATTAGATGATTATGCAAATAAAATAAATGAAATTGCGGGAGGAATAGATAAGACAAACAATAAGAAATGTGAAACAATAGCAAAAATAGAAAAAAATGATGGTACTAAAAAAATAGAAATTGCATGTAATAAAGTAACAGTAGTAGAAAATGGTACAACATATACAACAACAATAGATACAACAATAGACCCAAGTATTGGAGACTATGATGTAAATACTAAAGAAGTATTAAGTAAAGTATATGGAACAGCAGTAGAATATACAGGAAGTACAGATATAACAGCAAAGACATGGAGAATATTCTA
>CACWHO010000028.1 GCA_902760765.1 uncultured Eubacteriales bacterium
TGTCTTATGTGCGCCGCCAGCGTTTATCCTGAGCCAGGATCAAACTCTCTTGTTATTATAAAAGTTTGAGCTAAAGCTCTTAATTTCAAATTTACTTTTCGGTACTTTTTTAGTACCGCTTTGGTTTTATTCTCTAAAGGATTTACTGTTTACTTTTCAATGTACTTCTTAAAAAATCGTTCTCGGGTTGAGAACGATTCTTATTATATAATATGTTTAAATGTTTGTCAATACATTTTTTTAAAATTTTTAAACTTTTTATTGATTATTCATTCAAAAAATAATAGCAACGTAAAATCAATATATAAACCATCCAATAATTCTTTTTATTTTTACTTTAAATCTTTTATATTTTGATATAAATCCTATTGTTTTTCTTCTGCAATATTTACATAAATTGTTTTTACTAATTCATTATCATCATATTCTAATGATACATCAAATTTATTATTTTTAATTTTTTCAATTACTTTTGATGCTTCACTTATTTTTTCTTCATTACTTGTATCTTGTTTTATATATAAAACAATTCCAGAAATATTATTTATGTAATCTCTGTTATCTCTATCTGAATTTATTTTTTCAATATCAATATCTTCTATATCTCCATTTTTAAGTTGTAGTTTTACATTTTGTATATTTGCTGTTGCTGCTTGTATTAAATCTGCAACATTATCTGAAGATAGTCCTTTACTTTCAAAAAATTCAAATTGTGAATTAAATCTCTTCTTTTCAATTTCACTTATTTGTCCTTCAACAGGTGCTTCTATTTTTTCTTTCTTCACAATATCTAATTTTTCCAATACATCATTATAATTTTGGATATTTGCATTTGTTGATTGTTCTGAAACTATGCCACTTACTATTTCCTTTAATGTTGCTTTTTGTTCATCATTTAATTTGTCTATATCAACATTCTCATCATTTTCTAATGAATTGTTTTCAAATTCTGTAACAAATTTTATTTTATCTTCTACATTAAATTTTCCTTGATATTTTTCATTTGATATTTCAACTGCATATGTTCTATTAACATTTGCTCCACTTATTGTTTGTATATAATTTACCAATAATTCTTTTGTTATTTTGTCATTTTCTTTAACAGAAAAATCAACAGAAATATTATTTTCGCCATTTAGTGAATAGCTAATTTCTTCTTCTTTTGATTGATTTCCTGTTTCATTTATGTCTAATTTTATTTTTTCATTTGTATTATCTAAAGTTATTGTTCCATCATTTTTTTCGATTACAGTTCTTACTGTTTTCATACTATTTTCATACACAGTTATTTTTACTTTGTCATTTCCAATATTATTATCTTTTATATTATTTATTTTTTCTTCTATTTTATTTATAAAGTCATCTTTTAAGTTTCCATTATATGAAGGATTAACTTCTTTTATTTGGTCACTTATCAATTCAACTTTTGATAATATTATTTGATTTTCTTTTACATTTTCCAAAACTTTGATAACTAAGTTGTTGTATTCTTCATAAGTCATTTCAACGTAAAATAAGTTTGTATAAACACTTTTATCGTTTTGTTTGATTGTTACATTTTTTTGTTTATAGAATTTTTTAGTTGAAAGGTTTTCTTGAATAATATTTGTAATTGCTTGTTTTAATTCTTCTTTTTCTGAATCACTGAAATCTACAATTTGACTTAAATTAATATCTGGGTCAAATAATTCAATATTGTCAATTCCATAGTCCTTGAAATTGTTTAAATCACTTGATACCAAGAATTGTTTTATTCCATTCACTCTTATTGCATATTTATCTCCATGTTGCAAATATTCTAATCCAGCAAGTTTTTCGTTGCTTTTTGTTACTGATGCATCTCTATATACATAGTTATTTGCTCTATCAACATTGCTATTTAATTGTATTGTTTGTGAATTTACAGGATTATTTTTGTTTTCATCACTTGTTTGTATATTTTCTGTATATTCAACATTTCCACTTAGACTTGAAGTATATTTGTTGGTTTCCATCTGTTTTTCTACGCCTAGTGTATCTTGCATTTTTATTTTATCTAATATCTCTACATTTTGACTTATGTATTTTTTAAATAACAACTCTGGGCTTTTAAACATATCAGTAGTTTTATATAAATATATTCCAAATACTCCAAGTACAATTAGTACTACTAATAAAACTAATAAAACAACAAAAATTATAACTTTCTTTTTTCTAATCATCTTTATTCCTCCGTATAATATTAAAAAATTTAAAAATTTTATTTTAATTTTAAAGTTCTTTAATGCTTAATTTTTCTGCATTTTAGTAATTATATATTATTTGTTTTTTCTCTGCCTTACTGATTCATACATTATTATTCCTGCTGAAACTGATGCATTTAGTGAATTTATTTTTCCTTGCATTGGTATCTTTGCTAGGAAATCACAATTTTTTGTGACCTTATCTCCCATTCCAAATCCTTCATTTCCAATTACAATTCCAAGTGGTCCAGTTAAGTCTTGGTCATAATAATATTTTTCGGCATTTATATGTGTTCCACATATCCATAATCCTGCATCTTTTAATTTTTGTATTGCATCAGTTATATTTGTAACTCTTGCAATTTTCATAAATTCTACTGCACCTGCAGATGTTTTATTTACCGTGCTGTTTACTTGTGCTGCTCTTCTTTTTGGAATTATTATTCCATGAACACCTGCTGTTTCTGCTGTTCTTATTATTGAGCCTAAATTATGTGGATCTTCAATTTGGTCTAATATTAATACAAATGGTTCTTCATTTTTTTGTTTTGCATAGTCTAAAATATCTTCTACTTCACAGTATTCAAATGGTGGAACTTGTGCTATTACTCCCTGATAATTTTCTGTTTGTGCCATTTCGTCCATTTTTCTTTTATCTTTTTCTACTACAATAATTTTTCTATCTTTAGCTATTGCAATTATTTTATTTATTGAACCATGTTTTTCTCCTTTTGTTACAAATATTTTATTTATGTCTTTCCCACTTTCTAATAGTTCAAGTACTGAATTTCTTCCTTCAACTTGGTCATCAAAAATTTTTTCATTATTCATTTTAAATCATATTCCTTCCAGAAGTCATGAATTCCGTTTAGAAAAATAATTTAATTATTTTTCAACTTTATTCATCATCTAATTTTAACACAGATAAAAATGCTTCTTGTGGAATTTCTACATTTCCAATTTCACGCATTTTTTTCTTTCCTCTTTTTTGTTTTTCCAAAAGCTTTTTCTTTCTTGTAATATCTCCACCATAACATTTTGCTAATACATCTTTTCTTAATGCAGATATTGTTTCTCTCGCAATAACCTGTCCATTTACAACTGCTTGGATTGGTATTGTAAATAGTTTTCTTGGTATTTCTTCTTTTAATTTTTCTACCATTTTCTTTCCTCTTGTATAACTACTATCTTTATGTACAATAATGCTAAGTGAATCAACAGGTTCTCCATTTACATGTATATCTAGTCTTACAAGTTTTGATGGTTTATATTCTTTAAATTCATAATCAAATGAAGCATATCCTTTTGTTTTTGATTTCAAATTATCAAAAAAATCATATATTATTTCATTTAATGGCATATCATAAACAATATTTACTCTTTGTTCATCAAGATATTTCATATCAACATATTCTCCTCTTCTATCTTGACACAATTTCATTATATTTCCAACAAACTCTTTTGGTGTAAATATATTTGCTGTTACTATTGGTTCTTCTATATATGATATTTCTTGATTTTCTGGTAAATCACTTGGGTTATATACTTCTATAACTTCACCAGATGTTTTATGTACTTTGTAAATTACTGATGGTGCTGTTGTAATTAGTCCTAAATCAAATTCTTTGTCTAACCTTTCTTCAATTATTTCTAGATGTAATAATCCTAAAAATCCACATCTAAATCCAAAACCTAGTGCTGCTGATGTTTCTGGTTCAAACTCTAATGCTGCATCATTAAGTTGTAATTTTTCTAGTGCTATTTTTAAATTTTCATATTCACTTCCATCTATTGGATATAATCCACAATAAACCATTGGTGTTACTTTTTTGTATCCCTTTAATGGTTTTTCTGCCGGATTATTTGCATTTGTTACAGTATCTCCAACATGTATGTCTAATAAGCTTTTTACATTTGCAGCAATATAGCCAACTTCTCCTGCTTTTATTTCATTTGATGGCATATATGCTCCTGGTGCGAAATACCCAACTTCTGCAACTGTATATTTTTTTCCTGTTGCCATTAGTTCTATTTCATCACCTGGTTTTACTTTTCCGTCCATTACTCTAACATATGCAACCGCACCTTTATAATTATCATAATATGAGTCAAATATCAAGCATTTTGTTTTTGCATTTTCATCTCCTTTTGGTGATGGTAAATCATTTACAATTTTTTCTAAAACTTTATCAACATTCAAACCTGTTTTGGCTGATATACATGGTGCATCTTCTGCTGGTATTCCAATAATATCTTCTATCTCTTTTTTTACTTCTTCTGGTCTTGCATTTGGCAAATCTACTTTATTTATTACTGGTAATATTTCCAAATTATTATTTATTGCCAAATATACATTTGCAAGTGTTTGTGCTTCTACTCCTTGACTTGCATCAACAACAAGTACTGCACCATCACATGCTGCTAAACTTCTTGAAACTTCATAATTAAAATCTACATGTCCTGGAGTATCTATTAAATTTAATATATATTCTTCACCATTTTTAGCTTTGTAAACCATTCTTACTGCTTGAGATTTTATTGTAATTCCACGTTCTCTTTCAATTTCCATATTATCAAGAACTTGACTTTCCATTTCTCTTTTTGATAAAACCCCTGTCATTTCTATTAATCTGTCTGCAAGTGTTGATTTTCCATGGTCTATATGTGCTATTATGCTAAAATTTCTAATATGGTCTTGTCTCATTTTTCCTCCAATTCTAATTGTGTTTTTATTCTATCATATTTGGAATTTTCTTACAATAATTTTATAAAATTTTAGCAATTAAAAATTAAACTCATTTATCCCACCATATATATTAAATACATTTGTATATCCCATATTTTCTAAAATTCTTTGTGCTCTTTGACTTCTATGTCCTGTTGAACAATATAAAACTATCAATTCATTTTTATTTTGTATATATTTTTGAATATCTCTTTTTATTTGATATTCTGGAATTGAAATAGCACCTTTTACATGTCCTTCTCTATATTCTTGTGGACTTCTTACATCTATAATTATTGTATTAGTTTTCAAAAATTTTTTGAACTCTTCCCTTGATATATCTTTTTTGTTATCAAAGCTTCTATTTAATTCAAAATTTTTTTCAACCATATATCTTAATTTATTAAACATTAATTTACCTCTTCAATTTAATTTATGCTTTTTTTAATATAATATTACTTTTTGCTTTATTTTGTTTGTATTTTCAACATTCTTAAAGTTACAAAATAACAAATTTATGTAATCTTTTCTGTTTTATGTTTCCTTTTTTGTTTACATTTTTGTCAAATTGTGTCTTTTTTGTGAACTGTGGATATTGTGGATAACTTTGTGAATAACTTATTTAAAAACATTTTTGATTTTGAGTTATTCACTTTAATTTCTCTTTTACATAATTTTGAAAAATTATTTTTATTTTTTATTAATTTTATGTGTACTATTTATTGAATTTATGTATACATATAAAGATAATTTTATATTATTGGTTAGTTGTATATACATAAAAAATAATAAAGTTTTAAATTTTTATAATAGTAAGTGGGGACCGTTCAAAAATTCTCAAAAGTTTGAAAAACTTTTGTAAGAATTTTTAGAATGGGGAACTATTATAAAAATATAAAACTTTATTATTTTTTATATTTATCTAATTATTTCATAATAACTAGAAATTTAAAAATCAAAATATGCATATTTAATTGTTTTATAATTTAAACAATTTTCAATATCTTTTTTTGCTTTTTCAGAAACTTTATTTATTCTTATATATTTATTACTACTATTTATTTCTACTAATGGATTTATGTATCTTATTTTTGCATTTATAGATTTACAATATTTATTATTAACAAAATTTTCACTTTCATGTACAATTGTTGTTTTTTGCCATTTTTTGAATTTTTCTGCAATATTTTTATCACTGCAATTTTTTATTTTTTCTATTACTTCTTTTTCAGAAAATTCATATAAGTCATTTTTCGAAATAAATTTTTCATCATTCATTTGTTTTATAGTATCTGCTAAAAATTGCATTGATAATTTGGTTTTATTGTCAATATACAAATTGGATAATTTACTCATTATATGCACAAATTTTTCTGTAATTTTTATATCTTTAAATCCTAATTCATCAAGATTTTCTTCATTTTTTTGTATTTCAATATTTTGATAAATTTCTTTTACTTCATCTAAATTCCATAATTCTTTTTTTGCTCCTAAACCATTTGAAAGTGTATATTCTAACCTGTCTGCTGAAAGCTTTGGTGTGTCATTATCTGCTATTGGATATATATGATAATCTGAAACTTCTTCTAATTTTATATTATCTCTTTTTAGCAATTTCATTATTTCTTTGGAATTTTTTATTTTACTTGTCGTTAATTCTTCTGTTGATTCTTGTTTTTCATAATCTCCATTTAAAAAATCAATACAATGCTTAAAAACTGGTGTACTTATATCATGGAATAAACCTGATAATGTTTGTTTTTTATCATGTGTAAAATTCCAAATTACAAGTGCAACTGCAACACTATGGTCTAAACTTGAATAGAAAAATTTAATATCTGATAGTTTTGAATAATACATTCCACAACTAACACTAATTTCTGCTTGTTTTTGCATGACAGGTGTGTCAATATATTCTTCTAAAAATGATGGAATTTCAGGAGACAAAATCCTGAAATATTCCATCAAATCTTCATTTATATTTTGAAAATATTTAGCCACATTATTACCTCTTTCTTTTGATTTTAATTTTTCTATTATTACATACAGACCACATAAATTATGTATTAGATTCTAATCAAAAATGCTTAATTGATTACTTTGGCTCATTCCTTCTAAACAATTCCTTGTGCTGCAACTGTTCCAAAGCCTGGAATGCTATTCAATGGTGGTCTTAATTTATTATCTTCAATTTGAAATTTTATACTATCAGATTTGTATATATCAACAGGTAAAAATTCAAATCCTCTTTCATACATTTCATGTACTACTTCTAAGTCATCATACATATCTTGTTCTGCTTTTGTTGCTTCCTTTTTTTGATTTTTGATTTCTATTTCTTTCATTTTATTTTTTACTTTTTCATTTCCAAAAATCATATATTCTGCATCAAATGCTTTTGCTCTAATTGAATAATATGCTGCATAATATGCAAGTGGCATATGTACTTTAAACCATGCAATTCTAAATGCATTTGTAACATATGCTGCAGCATGTGCTTTAGGGAACATGTACTTAATTTTTTTACATGAATTTATATACCAATCTGGTACTCCATGTTCTTTCATTAGTGGTACATATTCAGAATCCCATTTTGGTTCTTTTCCTTTTGCAACTTTTCCTTTACGTACTGCTTCCATTATTTTGAATGACTTATCTTTTGGCAATCC
>CACWHO010000029.1 GCA_902760765.1 uncultured Eubacteriales bacterium
TTAGAACATGTATCTTATGGAATGGTATCACTTCCAAGTGGAAAAATGTCTACAAGACTTGGAAATGTAGTAAAAATTGAAGATTTATTAAATGAAACAATAAATAAAGCAAAAGAAATAATAACAGAAAAAAATGCAGAATTAGAAAACAAAGAGGATGTTGCAGAAAAAGTTGGAATTGGTGCAATAATATTTAATACACTATCAACACAAAATATAAAAGACCAGATATTTGACTGGGACCAAGCACTTAATTTTCAAGGTGAAACTGGTCCATATATACAATACACATATGTAAGAACAAAAAGTGTAATAAATAAAGCTGGACAAGTTCCAGAATTTAAAAATGTAAAAATAGAATATTTATTAGATGAAAATTCAATAAATGTTTTAAAATTGATATATAATTTTGAAAATATATTAATATCTGTAACAGAAAAAAATGAACCATCAATACTTGCAAGGTATTTAATAGACTTAGCAAAAGCATATAGTAGTTTTTATAATGAAAATAAAATAATAGGAAATGATAAAGATATACAAGATGCAAGAGTTTATTTAACATATGCAGTTGGACAAGTACTAAAACAAGGAGCAAGTTTATTAGGTATGAAAATGCCAGAAAAAATGTAAATAGGTAAATGGTTGAAAAGTAATTAAAATTTTTTCAATTGATTTGTGCCTTAAAGAAAGAATGTGATTAAAGTGAGAGAAAAATTTTATTTAACAACACCAATATATTATCCAAGTGGAAGATACCATATTGGAACAGCATATACAACAGTACTTGCTGACACAATAAAAAGATATGAAAAATTAAAAGGAAAAGATGTTTATTTGTTAACAGGCTCAGATGAACACGGACAAAAAATAGAAACAAAGGCAAAAGAAAACAACGAAACACCACAAGAATATGTTGATAAAATGGCAAAAATGGCAAAAGAATTATGGGCAAAAATGGATATAGAATATGATGATTTTATAAGAACAACAGATGAAAGACATGTAAAAATAGTTCAAAAAATATTTGAGGCGATATATATAAAGGTCAATATGAAGGATTATATTGCATTCAA
The DNA here is from genome assembly GCA_902760765.1 of uncultured Eubacteriales bacterium. GTDB lineage: Bacteria > Bacillota > Clostridia > TANB77 > CAG-508 > CAG-269. The sequence goes on from CACWHO010000029.1 coordinate 1,077, forward strand.
TGTGAAAGCTATTTTACAAAAACACAATTAGTTGATGAAAAATGTCCAGATTGTGGAAGAGATGTTATTCCAATGAAAGAAGAAGCATATTTCTTTAATATGAAAAAATATGCTGATAGATTATTAAAATATTATGATGAACACCCAGATTTCATAAAACCAGAATATAGAAAACAAGAAATGATAAATAACTTTATAAAACCAGGATTAGAAGATTTATGTGTAACAAGAACATCTTTTAGTTGGGGAATACAAGTACCAAAAGACCCAAAACACGTAATATATGTTATTTAAAAAATACTGGCCAGCAGACCTACACATTGTTGGAAAAGATATTGCAAGATTCCACTTAATATATTGGCCAATATTTTTAATGGCACTTGATTTACCATTACCAAAAACAATATTTGTTCACAATTGGATAACAATGAAAGATGGAAAAATGAGTAAATCAAAAGGAAATGTTATTTATCCAGAAAGTTTAATTGAAAGATATGGACTAGATGCAACAAAATACTTTTTATTAAGAGAGATGCCAGTTTCACAAGACGGATTATTCTCACCAGAATCATTTGTTGAAAGATATAACTTTGATTTATGTAATGATTTAAGTAATTTACTAAATAGAACAATTTCAATGGTAAATAAATATTTTGATGGACAAGTTCCAAAATATAATGGAACTCCAAATGATGTTGATGAAGAATTAGAAAGAGCTTGTACAGAGCAAATTGAAAAATTTGAAAATTTATTTGAAAATTTTGAAATAGCAAATTCAATTCAAGAAATTTGGAATTTAATATCAAGAACAAATAAATATATTGATGAAACAGAACCATGGAAACTAGCAAAACAAGAAGAAACAGAAAAATTAAAATCAGTAATGTATCACTTAATAGAAAATTTAAGAAAAATTGCAATATTAGTAGAACCATTTATGAAAAACACTTCTGAAAATATTTTAAAACAAATAGGAATAAATGACGAAAACTTAAAAACATGGGATAGCCTTAAAAATTATGATAAATTAGAAAATATCAAAGTAATTGAAAAAGGTGAACCAATATTTATGAGACTAAATGTAGATGAAGAAGTTGAATATATCAAACAATTGATGAAAAAATAAATATTCATATGTAATTAGATAAAAATTAATTAAACAAATAAATAGGAATGAATCAAACAGCTAATGAAATAAATACTTTTGAATAAGAAATAATAATGGAAGGAGATAAATAAATTGCCTAGAAGTAAAAACGTAGAAAATGATGGAATATCAGAAAAACTTAAATTCTTAGGTCTTGATTTAGACAAAATACCTGAAAGCTTGAAAAAATACAGGTCATTAGAGTATAGACCACCAAGATTTTATGATGAAAAGCAATACAAACAATATAGATATGTAAATGTAAATGACATAGACATTTTATTAACACCATCAAATAGATTGGATGATTTAAACGAGAAATATAAAAAAGCAAGTCCATTATTTGAATATTTAGATTCAGAAAATGAAGAAAATATTATGAAATATACAACTTTTTTAAGTATGTTAAAAAATATTAGCATAGAAGATATAGAGAAAGTTGAAGCAGAACAAGAAAAATTAAGTGAAACAATACCATTTAAGGTAAAATTTGAAGGAAATTATTTGTGGCAAATATATTATTCAGAAAATACTGATAGATATTTTATGCTTGTACCAACACAAGATACAGATTATTCTGCATTTTTCTATCTACTAAAAAAGAAAATTGAAGGTAAAAAAGATAGTGTAATATATGTGCCAATAAGCGGAGTTAGATATTCAAATCAATATTTGAAAAATTCTGAATTTGAAGATTTGGAAAACTATATGTGGCTATTTACAAAAGATTGGCCATTAATATATGAAGTATATGACAAAAAAGGCAATTTATCAATACAAATAATTGGTGAGACAAATGTATATGAAAAAATAAGGTCATTATATAAAGTTAAACTTGAAACGAAGTCACAATCAACTCAATTTTACAGGCTAACAAAAGCTTTATTTATAATGCAAACAGAACTTCCTGAATTCTATAATTTTGAAACAAGAATTAGTGAAGACGGTAGTTTGGAACTATATTTAAATGATGAGAAAATTCAATATCAATATATGGTTGAATTTATAAGAAATCAATATAAAGAAGGATTAAAAAGAAGAAGAGAATTAAAAAAACAAATTAGATTGTCAAAGAAAAGATTAGCAGAATTGCAAGAATTAGTTGCAAGTCAAGAAGTTGAATATCTAGCAAAGGAAAAACAAATATCAACATTTTTGGAATGTAAAAAATCATTCTTTGGAAAATTCAAATATTTCTTTAAATATAGCAAAAAGAGCAAGAAAACTACAGAAAATAATGAAGAAGAAAAAACAGAAAATGTTTCAAGTGAGAGTGCAACTATTGTAAATAAAGAAAAAAAGAAAATTCCAATCAAGAAAGTATATACATTGGAAGAGCTAATAACAAGTTATAAAGAATTACGAGAACTTGAAGAAACATTAAAAAATCTTTTAATGGATATAAATGCATTAAAATTAAAAACTAAAAATTTAGCTAAAAAAATTGAAAATGCAACAAACTATATAAATGAAATAGATAGCCATAAAAAGAGCATTTTTGAATTTTGGAAATATAGCAATAAAGATGAAGTATCTGTTTTACCAGAAGGAGAACAAGAAGAAGTTAATATAATTAGAAAAATAGAAAAAACATTTAATTATGAAGATGACTTTGAAGAATTTGGAAGAAAGTTAGACAGGATGCAAAGAAAGATGCTAAGTGACGATGAATTAGATAGTACATATATTTTAACAACATCATCTTTAGAAGCATTAAACAAAGTAAAAAAAGGCGGAATGAAGCCAGAAGATTTAGAAAAAGACTTAAAACTAATAAAAAGAGAATTAAAAGAAGTAAAGTCACTAGATGACGAAGAATTTGATATTTTTGGAACTGAAGATACTACAAAAATTAGAAAAATAGGAAATAAAAGACATAGGGAATTACCAAGAGATAAATTTGATATCTTAAATATTAATAATAGAACCGATTTAACAAAATTTAAGGTAGAACTTCAAAATGTTGCTAAAAACATAACAAACGCAGTACAAAAAATTGTAATTCCAGAAACTTTACCATTATATTTTGCAACAGATAATAAAAAATTAAATCCTAAAATATTTAATGTATTTAATATAAATGCAGAAAATGAAATATTAAATGCTGAAAATTCATTTGGAAATATAATTAATTTATACAAAATAAAGGTAAATGAAGGTACAAATGGAATAGGACTAACAAATATAGTGTATTTCAATAATAAAAATAGGACATTACCAGTTGGAATGGATTTATCAACGAAAGTTTTAATAGATATATCTAATGTAGAATTAAAAGTATTAAATAAAAAGACTTTTAGAATATGTAAAATGGATGAATATGATGACTTTGCTGATATAGATGTAAAAAAGGTAAATCTAATAGAATTGTCTTTATAATACTAGACAATTTAAATTTTATATGATAATATTATCAAAGGTTTTAGTTTAAATAGAACTTTAACCTTTGACTATATGCAGGTGTGGTGGAATGGTAGACACGATAGACTCAAAATCTATTATAGGAAACTATGTGTGGGTTCAAGTCCCACCACCTGCACCAAAGACATATCTAATCGAACTTTTGATTAAATTCAAAGGTTCGAATTTTTTTTATGTATTATGTTTTAATAAGATGTTCCAAAAATTCAAAAAATGATCAAAAATATGTTAAAAACCAATTGAAAAACACAAACAACTGTTTTATAATAACAAAATAATATAATATTAAGAAACGGAGCTGATAATATTGAAAGAAATAGATAAAAATAATAAATCGTTTGAAGATATTAAGCATGTTGATGAAGATGGAGTTGAATTTTGGTATGCTAGAGAGCTATAAGCAGTATTAGATTATAAGGAATGGAGAAAATTTGAAGGTGTAATAAAAAAAACAGAAATATCTTGTAAAAATAGTGGGATTGATAGTTTTGACCATTTTGTTGGCACCGACAAAATGGTTCAAATAGGCTCTGGTGCTAAAAGAAAACAACAGGATTATAAATTATCAAGATATGCTTGTTATTTAATAGCACAAAATGGAGATAGCAGAAAAAAAGTTATTGCTCTTGCTCAAACTTATTTTGCAGTTCAAACACGAAAGCAAGAGATTACCGAAAAAGAATACAGTATGCTTACAGAAGATGAAAAAAGATTTTATCAAAGAAATTTAACACGTAAAGGCAATTATTCTCTTAACCAAACAGCTAAAAAAGCAGGAGTTAAAAATTTTGATAAATTTCATAATGCTGGTTATAAGGGATTATATAATGGAGAAACAGCTGATGATATTGCCAAAAGAAAAGGATTAAGATATAGAGAAGATATTATGGGAAGTGATGAGCTTATTGCTAATTTATTTAGGATTTCTCAAGCAGAACAAAAATTACAAAAAGATAATATTAAAGGTGAAAAAGAAGCAAATAAAACTCATTATAAAATTGGTAAAAATATTAGAGAAGTAATTGCTAAAAATGGTGGAACTATGCCAGAAGATTTGCCTACACCTGAAAAAAGCTTAAAACAATTGGAAAAGGAAAATAATAGAAGTTTAAAAAAGTCAAATAAATGAATATATAAAAAAATAATTGCTTATAAAATCTATAAATATAAAAAAATGAGTGATAAGCTCACTCATTTTTTTATATTTATTTTACTTTACTTAAGTCTATATTATTTTTTTCAAATGCAATTTCTAAACTATAATAATTATTACTTGAATCTTTAGCAATGCATGATTCCCAGCCTGGTCCGCCTGTTTTATCAACCCATTCACGAGCTGATGCTGAATAGATGTCTGAAATATTATATATTCCTGCAATTTCTCCTCTTGATCTTAAATCATTAGTTTGTAAAGCATCTACATAAGATATATATTCAATTTTTCCATCTTCCATCAAAAATAGAATTGCTAAAGAATCTGGCATTATAGTTTGACCAACTTGATAAAAATAAACTTTTTTTACTTTGCCATTAAAACCAGTTATTTCTTCCTTTTTATTTTCTACTCTATTTATAGTAGAATCAGTAATTGAATAACTTTTAATCTTTTCTTTATTTGTTAATTTAAAATATACTTTTGAATCTTCTAATATAACATCAAAACCATCTAAATGATTTGTTGCAGAATTTCCAATTTCATATGTAGTTTCTCCAATTAAACCTGTTTTATTTACATTATTTGTAACATTTGCTTCTTCAAGTGTTTTATTTTTTGATGAAGTTGCATCGGTGTTATTTGAATTTTCATAATTAGTTGTTTTTCCAGATGAATTAATAGTTTCTGATACTTTATTTATTTTTTCTTGTAAATCACTTACAGTTCCATTTAAGTTATTTACTTGTGATTGAAGCTCAGTAGATTTTTGAATTTCTGCTGTTTTATCATTATTAAGCTTATAAATGAATATTCCCATAACTATTATTGCAATTATTGCTAATATTAGGAAAAACGTTGATAAACTTATCTTTGTAACATTCTTTTCTTCCATATTCTCACCTCGCTTTCTTTTGTAAAATAATTTAACCAACTATATTTTATCAATTATGCTATTTTTTTACAATACTATTTGAAAATTTCTTATAAAATTATTGCAAAACCATAAAAGTTATGTTAAATTAATTACAGTAAATTGAATTTTATAAGATGATAAATAAATAGTGCGGTTTTTTGCATACCTGTCTACGAATCGCACCAAAAATGGATTTTGTAAGATCAACTTATTGTTGGTCTTATTTTTTATATAGAAAAATAAATTTGCAATTACATGCAAAATATTATATAATACTAAATAATATTCGTAGCTATACGAACTATAATAAGAATAGCAGGTTGTCAATTCCAATATTACAATTGTAAGGAGGAATAATATGAAAGAATTACAACTAAGAGTTTTAACCAAAGAGGAGATAAGTTATCGGTATGATAATGAGCTAAAGGGTACCAAAATAGCTCTTTGCACAAAAGGAGAAATTAAAAATGGTTACTCAATAGGTGTTTTAGAGTATGATGGCTTAGCAGAAGATTCTGCAAGCAATATGCTTTACTATGCCGAGCAGGCAGTTTCCAAGAACTTTAAAGGATACAGCTATAAGATAGGAAAATTCACAGACTTGACTGAAGTCCATGGATTTGACAGACTGTACTTTTCCTTTAAGGTTAAAAAGGAAAATCAGATTGACCACTATACTGGTTGTGATTCACAGGGGTTCATATATAATTTATAAAATTATGAACTAAAAATCATCATCTCAATTTTTTAACATATATTTTAATATGTAAAAATTTGAGGTGGTGATTTTTTTGTCAAAAAATAGTTATACAATAGCACTTGCAGGAAATCCAAATGTAGGAAAATCAACAATATTCAATAATTTAACAGGAATGCATCAACATACAGGAAATTGGACAGGAAAAACAGTAGCAAATGCAGTAGGAAATGCAAAAATAAAGGACATAGAATTTACATTTGTAGATATTCCTGGCACATATTCAATAATAGCAAATTCACCAGAAGAAAAAATTGCAAGAGATTTTATCTGTTCAGAAAAAGCAGATGCAACAGTAGTTGTTGTGGATAGCACAATGTTGGAAAGAAATTTAAACCTTGCATTTCAAATTATGGAGATAACAGATAATGTAATTTTATGTGTTAATTTATTAGATGAAGCAAAGAAAAAACATATAAAAATTGATTTGAAAAAATTGGAAAAACTACTTGGAATTCCAGTTGTTGGAACAACAGCACAAAAAAAGAAAACATTAGAAAATTTAAAAGAT
>CACWHO010000030.1 GCA_902760765.1 uncultured Eubacteriales bacterium
TACTTATATTGGATATTGATAACACATTAATAGACTACTATAAAAATCTACCAGATGAAATAGTAGATTGGATTAAAGAAATGAAAGGTCAAGGAATTAAGCTTTATTTATTAACAAATACAAATAGCAAAGAAAAAGCAGAAGGTGTTGCAAAAAAACTTGACCTTCCATACGAAAATTTTGCAATGAAACCATTAAAAAGAGGATTTAAAAAAGTTCAAAAAATAACAAAAGTAAAAACAGAAAACATTGCAGTTGTTGGAGACCAAATATTTACTGATGTTCTTGGTGGAAATAGATGCAAAATGTTTACAATTTTAGTTGAACCAATTGACAAACAAAAAGATTATTGGTACACTGCATGGAAAAGACCTATTGAAAATAAAATAAAAATTAAAATAAAAAAACAAATGAACAATAAATAAAAATAATACACATATACAAAAAAATTAACAAAGAAGAGGATAAAAATTATGTATATAAACGAAACACACATAGGATTCTACGCAGTTGTTGCAATAATAGGATTATTTGCAGGAATGCTTGTAGATTGGATGAACAAAAGATTACCAGAATATAAAAAAGTATTTTCAAAAGAAATTTTTACAGAATATTTTGCAGACTTTAAACCAAACTATATATTAATGCTAATAACATCAGCAATATATGTAGCACTTTTATATTTTTATGGAATACATAACACAATAATTGCAAATTTAAATTTAATAAAATATATGATATTAACACCAATGTTATTATCAGCATTTATTATTGATTTTAAACTTCAAATAATACCAAATAGACTTAATTTAACAATATTTGAAGTAGGGCTTGTTTTTGCATTTCTTTATGGACTTTCAGATGTTTCAATTACAATAAATTTGGCTCTTGGAGCTGTTACAGGAGCAGGAATATTTTTAGCAATAACATTAATTGGTGGTGCAATATATGGAAAAGAAGCAATGGGATTTGGTGATGTAAAATTAATGGGTGCTATTGGACTATTTTTTGGATTCCAAAAAATAATTGCAGTAACATTAGTTGCATTTTTACTTGGGGCAGTAATAAGCATAATATTACTTGCAACTAAAATTAAGAAAATGGATGAATATATACCATTTGGACCATTTATAGTATTAGGAGCATTTATAAACATATTTACTCCATTTATCATAATAAAAAACGTATTATTTGAAATATTTTCATTAGGATTATATCATGGATAAAATTATTTAAAATCGCTTATTGAGCTGAAGAATGCAATAAATATATATATTACTATATGTAAAATATGTTTATGAAAGGAATATAATTATCATGAATACTAAATTACAATGGTTAAAAAATAAAATGTTAAGTTTAGACTTACAAGGAATGATAATTTCAAACCCTGTAAATATAAAATATCTTACAGGAATTGATGCAGAAGGAACATTAGTAATTACACCAAAAGAAAATATTTATATAACAGATGGAAGATATATTGAATATGTACATAGTGTTTTAACATTATATGATGAAATAATTGTATATAATGTAACAGACTTATCAAAAGATGACTATGAAAACATATTTATGTTTTGTGAAAATGTTGGATTTGAAGAATATTACATTACTTATGCACAATACAAAGAGTTTATTAGAAAATATAAAATAAACAACTTTGTGGAAACTGAAAAAATGATAGAAAAACAAAGAATGATTAAAGATGAAGATGAATTAAGCAGCTTAAACAAAGCATGTAACATTACAGATGATTGCTTTAAATTTATTATTTCATATATAAAACCAGGAATGACAGAAAAACATATAGCAAAAAAAATAAATGACTATTATAATGAAAATTCAGAAGGACCATCATTTGAAACAATAGTTGCATCAGGAGAAAATAGCTCAAAACCACATGCTGTTGCTTCAGATAGAAAAATACAAACAAATGACATAATTACAATAGATATGGGCTGTAAAGTAAATGGTTATTGCTCAGATATGACAAGAACAATATTTGTTGGTGAGCCAACAGAAGAAATGAAAAATGTTTATGATTTAGTATTAAGTAATCAAAAATTCGTACTTGACCAATACAAAGAAGGAACAAGCACAAGGCAAATTACAAAAATGGTAGAAAATGACTTTAAATTATATGGATATGATTTAATACATGGACTAGGGCATGGAGTTGGTTTAGAAATACATGAACCACCATATGTTAGCTATACATCAGACACAAACTTACATGAAAATATGGTAGTAACAGATGAACCAGGGATTTATATACCAGGGAAATTTGGTGTTAGAATAGAGGACACAGTACAAATTACAAAATTTGGTTGCTCTAGTTTAACAAAAGCAGATAAAAACTATGTTATAATATAATAAATTTTTTAATTGAAAAAATAAATATTTGTAACATATATATAAAATAAAGAGATTTCACACAGAGCACAAATAAATAAAATTTGATTTTTAAGTAAAAACGTAGTATAATAAAAAAAGTTATTTTATAAAACGAAAATTGAAAGGAGAATTAATATGGCAGGAGTATATTCAGCAGGAGATTTTAGAAATGGAACAACATTTGAAATGGAGGGAAATGTATTTAGAGTTGTAGAATTTCAACATGTTAAACCAGGAAAGGGCTCAGCATTTGTTAGAACAAAATTAAAAAATGTTATAACAGGTGCAACACTTGAAAAAACATTTAATCCATCAGATAAATTCCCAGGAGCAGAAATAGAAAGAAAACAAATGCAATATCTATACAAAGATGGAGATTTATACTATTTTATGGATAATGAAACATATGACCAAATGCCTTTAAATACAGAAACAATAGGTGATTGCATAAAATATTTAAAAGAAAATATGGAAGTTACAATACTTTCTTATAAAGGAAAAGTATTTGCAGTTGAACCACCAATATTTGTTGAATTAGAGGTTACATATACAGAACCAGGATTTGCTGGAAACACAACAACAACATCTGGAAAACCAGCAACACTTGAAACAGGATTAGAATTACAAGTTCCTATGTTTGTAAATATTGGAGATGTTATAAGAATAGATACAAGAACATGTCAATACATGGAAAGAATCTAATATATTAAAAATGTTTAATATTTCAACAAAGTTAATTTTACATTACATTTATATTAAAACATTGAAGACAAAAAACAAATCATATATAATTAATATGTGATTTGTTTTTTTGTGTTTAAAAACAAAAAAATAAGAAAAAAAACTCTTTTTTATGGAGGAAAAAATGTACAAAGTATTATCAAATAAACAATTAAACGAAAATTCTTATGAAATGGTCGTTGAAGCACCATTATCAGTACAAAAAGCAATGCCAGGTCAATTTGTAATTGTAATGGCAACAGAAGAAAGCGAAAAAATACCATTAACAATTTATGATTATGATAAAGAAAAAGGCTTGATATATTTAATTTATCAAGTAGTTGGAGCATCAACAGATGAACTTTCTAGTGTTAAAGGAGAAATTTTTAGTGTTGAAGGACCACTTGGAAATGCAAACGTTATTTGCAAAGAGCCTGAGAAATACGAAGGAAAGAAAATTGTATATGTTGCAGGTGGTGTTGGAATTGCACCAATATATCCACAAGCAAAATATTTAAGTGAAAGGGGATTTAAAGTAGATATAATCTATGGGGCAAGAACTGAAAGCTTATTTTTAATAAAAGATAAAATAGAACAAGTCGCAAATAAAGTAATTTATGCAACAAATGATGGTTCACGTGGAATTAAAGGATTTGTTACAGATGCATTAGAACAAAGTACGGAAAAATATGATATATGTGTTGCAATAGGTCCTGTAATAATGATGAAAAATGTGTGCGAATTAACTAAAAAAATGAATTTACAAACTATTGTTAGTATGAATCCACTTATGGTAGATGGAAGTGGTATGTGTGGTGCGTGCAGATGTAAAGTAGATGGAGAAACAAAATTTGCATGTGTTAATGGCCCTGAATTTGATGGACATAAAATTGATTTTGATTTAGCACTTAAAAGAATGAACATATATAAAGAAGAAGAAAAAATAATGTGGGAAGAATATAAGAGTAAAAAACAATAAAAAATGCAGACATAAAAAAGATAAAAATTATTTTAAATATAAAAAGTGATTTTAAAAACTAGAAAGGAAAATGTTAAAATGGAAAATAGTGAAAGAGTAAAGCCTAATGTTCAACCAGCAGAAGAAAGAGTAAAGAATTTTAAAGAAGTTGAGCATGTATTTTCTAAAGAACAAGCATTACAAGAATCTGAAAGATGTTTACAATGTGCAAATCCAAGGTGTGTTACAGGTTGCCCAGTAAACATTGCAATTCCACATTTTATAAAAGCAATAAAAGATGGAGATATAAAAAGAGCATATGAAATAATATCAGAATCATCATCACTTCCTGCAGTATGTGGAAGAGTTTGTCCACAAGAAAAACAATGTGAAAAATTATGTATTAGAGGGATAAAGTCAGAACCAGTTGCAATTGGTGCACTTGAAAGATATGTTGCAGATTTAGCAATACAAAATGGATATTCAGCAACAAATATTCCAGAAAAAAATGGAAAAGCAGTAGCAATTGTTGGAAGTGGACCATCTGGACTTACATGTGCTGGTGAACTTGCAAAAGCAGGATATGAAGTAACAATTTATGAAATATTACAAAAAGCTGGAGGAGTTTTAACATATGGAATTCCAGAATTTAGATTACCAAAAGATATTGTAGAAAAAGAAGTAGATGGATTAAAAAAATTAGGTGTTAAAATTCTAACAGATGTTCCAGTAGGAAATGCAATAACATTAAATGAATTACAAGAAAAATATGATGCAGTATTTTTAGGAACAGGAGCTGGTCTTCCTAAATTCATGGGAATTGAAGGAGAAGATGCAAATGGAGTGTTTTCTGCAAATGAAATTTTAACAAGAATAAATTTAATGGGTGCATATAAAGAAGATGCAAAAACGCCAATTAAAAAAGCAAAAAAGGCATATGTAATTGGTGGTGGAAATGTTGCAATAGATGCAGTAAGGTCATTAAAAAGACTTGGAATAGATGCAAATATTATGTATCGTAGAAGTGAAGAAGAACTTCCTGCACGTAAAGTAGAGATAGAACATGCTAAAGAAGAAGGAATTGGATTTAAATTGTTAACAAATCCAAAGAAAATATTTGTTGATGAGCAAAACAATGTAACAGGTATGGAAGTTGTAGATATGAAACTTGGTGAACCTGGAACAGACGGAAGAAGAAAAGTTACAGAAATAGTTGGTTCAGAACATGTTGTAAATTGTGATATGGTAGTAATGGCATTAGGAACAGGACCAAATCATAGTGCACTTAAAGAAAGTGATATTGAGCTTTCAGACAGAGGACTTATTATTGTAAATGGAACAAAAACATCCATTGACAATATATATGCAGGAGGAGATGCTGTTACAGGTGCTGCAACTGTTATATTGGCAATGGAAGCAGGAAAAAAAGCTGCAAAAGAAATAATGGAAAGCCTAGAAAAATAGTAATTTTTTATACGAATATTACAAAAAAGATATTTTAAAAAATTATTATAGAGTTCCTCATTCTAAAAATTCTTACAAAATTTTTCCAAACTTTTGAGAATTTTTGAACGATCCTCACTAACTCTATAATAATTTTTAAAAAATATCTTTTTCTGTATTATTATGCTAAAATTATATAATTCTATTTAGATTGCCATTTGTATAATCTTTCCCTTCTAGCCTTGTGCCAGAAGAAACATGATTCAAAATATCATTAATTTCTTCAACATTTTCATCAATAATATCTATTCTTGCACAATCAATATCAAATGTGTTAGCAGAAATTGAAGTTATTTTAGAATTATAAATTGTAGAAACTGTTTGAATATTATCAAACAAAATTCTAAAATTCATCTTCATTCTATCTCTTAAATAATAATTATTTTCAGAATTACACATTTCAGTGCAATTAGGATAGCATTTATTTGATTTACCAGTCAAACAATAATTAATATTCATTAATGGAGTATTACCATAAACAATTAATTCTTTTGGTAAAATTGTATTTTTGCAAAGACTATCTATAATTTCTTTATCAGATTCAGGAGATATTGTAAATCTATTAATTCCCAAATCTTTTAACTCTTTAATACTATATTTGTTAAAAATATTAAAAGTGTAATTTGCAATGATTTCATAATCTTTATTTGCAACAAAATTTTCTAATAATTTTAAATTAGAAATATTTGATATTACAAACCCTTTTACTTTAAATTCGTTTAAATTATTTTCAATACAATTATAAAACATATTTCTATAATTTGCTCTTAAAATTGTTGGCATGTAAATATATAAATTATGATTATTTTCAAGTATTTTAATAATATTTTCATATTTTGAATTCATAAAATATTTTAATGGAATATAAATGTTATCAAATTCACCAAGTTTTGAATAATTATAATCTTC
>CACWHO010000031.1 GCA_902760765.1 uncultured Eubacteriales bacterium
CCAATTGTTTGCAAAGTATATAAGTGGCATGGAAAAGAATATTATGATGGTGGAATAACAGACCCTATTCCAGTAAAAAAGGCATTTGCAGATGGATGTACAAGAGTAATTGTAATATTAACAAGAGAAATAAATTATAGAAAAGTTGATAGTGATTCAAGAAAAAGACTTTATCAAGGATTAAAGAAAAAATATCCAGAATTTACCGAAAAACTAACTAATAGATGTGAAACCTATAATCAAATTTTGGATAGTTTGCTAGAAAATGAAGTTAAACAAGGTAAAGTATTAATAGTAGCTCCAGAAGATACATCTGGTCTAAAAACATTAACAAAAGATGTTAATAAACTTGAAGAATTATATCAATGTGGATATAAAGATGGAGAAAAAATAAAAAAATTTATTGAAATGAATGAGAACAAATAAAAATATTTAATAAGAAATTTAAATAAAAAATACAATATTTTAATTTTTAAAGTTCAAGGCGTAGCGTAGCGGTAGGAATGACCTTAGCTATCATTTGAACAAAAATTAAAATATTGTATTTTTTATTATTAATTTTTATATATTTTTTATTTATGTATATAAATTATAAAATTTAATATAATAAAAAAAATATCACAAAATAGTTGATATTTTTTTTTATTTAATATAAAATTTAGAAAGCAAAAAGGAGGAGACAATGATAACACTTGACGATGTTAAAAAAAATCCTGAAGTTGATGCACTCATTTTAGGAGCACAAAAACAGTTAAATGCACTTGGATATACAGAACATGGGCATAGACACATATCAATTGTATCAAAAAGAGCAGGAGATATCTTAGAAAAATTGGGATATCCAGAAAGGACTGTTGAACTTGCAAGAATTGCAGGATATTTGCATGATATAGGAAATTGTGTAAATAGAGTTGACCACGCACATAGTGGGGCAATAATGGCATATAATCTTTTAAAAGAAATGGGAATGCCTGTTGAAGAAAGAACAGAAATAATGATGGCAATTGGAAATCATGATGAAAATACTGGAAGTGCAATTAGTGATATTGGTTCAGCTGTAATTTTAGCTGATAAATCAGATGTTCATAGAGACAGAGTTGTAAATAAAAATTTATCAACATTTGATATACATGATAGAGTTAATTACGCTGTAACAAATGCTGACTTAACTTTAGATGAAAACGAAAGAAAAATAGTTTTAAAATTAACAATAGATACAAAAATTTGCCCAGTATTAGATTACTTTGAAATATTTATGGATAGAACAATGATGAGCAAATATGCAGCAAAATATTTAAAAATATGGTTTGAGTTAATAATAAACAACACTAAATTATTATAATTATACATGGGAAGGAATGTGAAAATGATGAAAAGCAAGACACAAAGAAAGGAAAATAAAAATTTTTGGAAAAATATTAGAATACTAACAATTTCTTTATTAATAGTACTTATATCTATGATAGGATTTTATGGAATTTATGAACAAGACAAAAATATGATGAAAAATAAAGTAAAAGATTATCAATATGCAATGGATATAAATGGTGCAAGAACAATAAAACTTGCATTAAATTCTGATGTTGCTGAAGAAGACAAAAAAGAAGAAAACTACGTAAAAGCAAAAAATGTAATTGAAAACAGATTAAAATATATGAATGTTGGAGAATATAATATATCTTTAAATAAGTCAAATGGAGAAATATATATTGAAATACCAGAGAATACAAATACAGATAAAACTATTGCTAACTTAACAACAGTAGGAAAATTTGAAATTCAAGATAGCACAACACAAGAAGTTTTATTAAATAATGAAGATATAAAAGCATCAAAAGTTTTATATAGCCAAGACTCAACTGGGACAGTTCCATATTTGGAAATTGATTTTAACAAAAATGGAAAGAAAAAATTAAAAGAAATTTCAACACCAACTACAACTGAAGAAAATAATGTTGCAGAAAATGAAACAACAGAAAATTCTGTTGAAAATACTACAAACACAACAAATACAACAGATAATGCAAATACAACTTCTAGAGAAATAACAATGAAGCTTGATGACCAAGATATATTAACAACAACATTTGATGAACCTATCAAAAATGGAGTAATACAATTATCTGTTGGTTCATCAACAACAGATTCAGAAACATTATCTGGATATATATCACAAGCACAAAACGTTGCAATGGTTCTAGATAGTGGTAATTTACCTGTAGAATATGAAATAGAAAAAAATCAATATATTTTATCTGATATAACAAATAATTGTATAATTTATGTAGAAATTGCAATTGCTGTATTAACTTTAATTAGTGTATTAATTTTAATTATTAAATACAAGATGAATGGACTACTTGCAGGATTAAGCTTAATAGGATTATTGGCAGTATTTACATTAACAATCAGATATGCAAATGTACTTATCTCAATAGAATCAGTTGTAGGAATTGTACTGGTTGTGTTATTAGATTATATTTTAACAATAATGATTCTAAATAAACAAAAAGAAAATATAAAAGATGAAATAGAAAATGCAACAAATAAGGCTATAATAGATTCTTATAAAGTATTTTTAAGTAGAACTTTACCAATTTTTATAATGGCAATTGTCTTTACATTTATAAAATGGAATCCATTAAGTAGCTTTGGAATGGTAGTATTTTGGGGATTATCATTAATTATATTATATAATGTAATAATAACAAAATTCTTATTAAAAGAAAGAACACAAGGCAAATAGGAGGAATTAATAATGAAACATAAAAGCACAATAATCTTAACAATTATGATTGTAACAATACTAATTGCTGGAACAATAATGATATTTACAAAAGGTTTAGCTTTTGATTTAAAATTACAAGACACACAAAAGGTTGAAATGGTAATTGGACAAAAATTTGAGAAAAAAGACATAAAAGATATTGCACATGAAGTATTTGGAAAACAACCAGTTTTAATTAGCACAGTAGAAGTATATGAAGAAACAGCAAGCATCACAACAACACAAATTTCAAATGAACAAAAAGTGGAATTAATCAAAAAAATAAATGAAAAATACGGAACAGATATAAAAGAAGATGATGTTACTGTTGAACAAGTTTCACATGTTAGAGGTAGAGATTTTATAAAACCATATATAGTTCCATTTGTAATTGCAACTGCAATAATTTTAGTATATTTAATGATTAGATATTATAAATTGAATAGTGCAAAAGTATTATTACAATCAGCTGTAATAATTGCATTATCTCAATTAGTATTACTTGGAGTAATAGTTATTACAAGAATGCCAAATGGAAGATACACAATACCTTTGGTTTTATTAACATATGTTTTTTCAACATATATTTGTACAACAAAATTTGATAAAAAATTAAGTGAAAATAAAGTAAAAGTAGAAAAAGAATAATTAAATATATAAAATTTTAATATAAAAAGATATATATTTTGGGGGAATTTTATATGGGAAATATCGTATTACTAGATGACTTAACAATAAATAAAATTGCTGCTGGAGAAGTTATTGAAAGACCAGCATCTGTAGTAAAAGAAATGGTAGAGAATTCAATAGATGCAGGAGCAAATAATATAACAGTTGAAATAAAAAATGGAGGAATTTCATTTATTAAAGTAACAGATAATGGTAAAGGAATTTTACCAGATGATTTAGAAATAGCATTTGAAAGACATGCTACAAGCAAAATTAGAAATGCAGATGATTTAAATGTTGTAACATCTATGGGATTTAGAGGTGAAGCATTAGCAAGTATTGCAGCAATTGCAAATGTTGAAATGATTTCAAAAACTGAAAAACAAGACATAGGATATAAAATAATTGTTGAAGGTGGAGATGTTAAAGATAAAGAAGAGGTTGGATGCCAAACAGGAACTTCAATTACTGTAAAAAATTTATTTTATAATACCCCAGTTAGATATAAATTTTTAAAGAAAGATTTTACAGAAGCGGGATACATAGAAGATGTTATTACTAGAATTGCATTGGTAAATCCAGAAATTGCAATAAAACTTATAAATACAGGAAAAACAGTAATCCAAACAAATGGTAATGGAGACATAAAAAGTGTAATATATAGCATTTATGGCAAAGATATTGCAACAGGAATTTTACCAGTAAATTATGAATACGAAGATATAAAAGTTTCTGGTGTAATTGGAAAACCAGAAATAGCAAGGTCAAATAGGTCAAATCAACTATTTTTTGTAAATAAAAGATATATAAAAGACAAAACAATTTCAGCTGCAACAGAACAAGCATACAAAGGTTTAATTCCAATTGGAAGATATGGATTTGTTATTTTGAATGTAACGATGAATCCTGCAAAAGTAGATGTTAATGTTCATCCAGCAAAATTGGAAGTAAGGTTCCAGGAAGAAAATAAAGTATTCCAGGCAATTTATCATGCAATTAAAGATACATTATTAAAAGGTGAATTAGTTGCAAATACTGATAGAAAAGAAATAGATTTAGAGCAAGAAAAACAAATAAATGGATTATTTGACTTTAGAAAAAATGAATCAGAAAAAATTGAAAACTATACTAATAAAGAAAGTGACATTAAGACAAACGCAAAACGAATAGATGATTTATCAATAAATGTAGGACAAGGCGGACCAATAAATACAGCTGATATTCTAGCAAAACTAAAGGAAGATAATACAACCCAAAATCTTAAAAATGTAGAAAAAACAATTAATACAACAAATACAGAAAAAGTAGATTTTGTCGAAATGTATAAAAAATATTTTGGTGTAGAACCAGTACTATCAGAAGAAAAATTGAATGAAGAACTAAAAGAAAATGAAGAACAAAATTATAACAAAAAAGAAGATTCTATGCCAAATGAATCTGAGCAAGACACTGAAAAACAAAATAATTTTAAACCCGATAATGCAGAATCAGAAAATGCAGAGCCAGTTAATACAGAATCAAACAACACAGACGAAAATGTAATTAAAAATAAAGCAGAAGCATTTGACGTAAAAAATGACAATGTATCTGTATTTGAACAAACAGAAGAAGTAAAAAAACCAGAATATAAATTTATTGGAATAATATTTAATACATACATAATTATCGAAATGGAAAAAGAAATGTACATGATAGACCAACATGCAGCACATGAAAGAATATTATATGAAAAGGTAAAAGAAAATTATTATAGTGAAAAAACAACAGATTCACAAATGCTTTTAATACCTGATATCATAACATTATCACATAAAGATATGGAGATAGCAAAAGAAAATTTTGATATGTTTGAAAAGGCAGGATTTTGCCTAGAAGAATTTGGAGAAAATACAATAAAATTAACTGGTGTACCAACAATATGTGTTGATATTGATAATAAACAATTATTTTTAGATACATTAGACCAAATAAATACCATTTCAAGAACTGCAAAACAAGAAAAAGAAGAAAGATTTATTGCAACTGTTGCATGCAAAGCAGCAGTAAAAGCTGGAATGGTATTAACAAGTGAAGAAGTTGAAAATTTAATAGATGGATTGTTAAAATTACCAAATCCATTTACGTGCCCACATGGTAGACCAACTACAATAAAAATGACAAAATATGAAATTGAAAGAAAATTTGCAAGAAAATAATTTGAAGGGATAAAAAAATGACAATAACATCAATATCAATATCAGTAGCTATAATTATGTCACTAATTTTGGTCGCATGGCTATGGAATAGATTAGGAAATATCGATAATCCAACAAAAATAATTTCAATTATTCTAGGAATTATAATAGTTTGGATTTTTACACTTATAACATTTAATATTGCAAAAATAGGAATAAATTTTGAAAATAAAGACGTATTAAAAACTGTAAGAAGAGTATTTGTTATAATGTTTACAATTATAAATGGATATTTAGTTTTACCATTTTTATTTAAAAGATTAAATTTAATAAATAATAATGAAATAGATAAAGAAAAATTTAAAAAAAGTATAATAATATTACTTATTATTGTTGTTATAGTATTTATATTTGAAATCAACTACATGGGTTCTTTACAAAAAACTATTATTGAATTGATGAATAAATAAAATGTAATTTTAGTTGGAGGTATTATGCAAAAGGAAAAAGTAATTGTAATTTGTGGACCAACCGCATCAGGAAAAACATCATTATCAATTGAACTTGCAAAACAAATAAATGGTGAAATAATATCAGCAGATTCAATGCAAATATACAAAGATATGAACATTGGAACAGCAAAACCAACTAAAAAAGAAATGCAGGGAATAAAACATTATTTACTAGATTTTGTATCACCTGATGAAAGATATAGTGTAGCACAATATAAAGAAGATGCAAAAAATGCAATTAGAGA
>CACWHO010000032.1 GCA_902760765.1 uncultured Eubacteriales bacterium
TTCTTTTTTCTTATCATCTTTCATAACTTCTTTAATTGAGCCTAAACCTGCAAGAGCATTTGTTGCTTCAAAAGGGATAAATACTTTATTTGCTTCACCATCAGCAACTTTTTCCAAAGCTTCTAATGATTTTAATTGTATTAATTTATCATCTGGATTAGAACGTTTAATTGCATCATAGACCATTTGAATTTCATTTGCTTTTGCTTCTGCAACCTCTTTAATTGCTTGAGCTTCACCGGCAGCCTTTGTAATTTGGGCTTCTTTTTCAGCCTCAGCTTGTAAAATTGTTGCTTGTTTTTTACCTTCAGCAATAGTAATATCAGATTGTCTTTTTGCTTCAGATTCCAAAATTAATGCTCTTTTATTTCTTTCTGCATTCATTTCTTTTTCCATTGCGTCTCTAACATCTGGTGGTGGTGTGATATCCTTGATTTCTACCATTTCAACTTCACAACCCCATTTGTATGTTGCTTCATTTAAAACAGATTTTAATTGACCATTTATTTCATCTCTAGAACTAAATGTTTCATCTAAATCCATTTGACCTATAATATCACGAATTGTTGTGATAGAAAGATATTCAATACCTTTTTTCAAACTTTGAATTTCGTAAACAGCTTTTGCTGGATCTATAATTCTATAAAATACAACTGTATCAATTGTAATTGTTACATTATCTTTTGTAATAACACCTTGTGGTGGGACATCAAGTGTTTGTTGTTTTAAACTAACAACAGAACGAACATGGTCGATAAATGGAATAATAATTGTAAGACCCGCATCTGCAACCTTGTGAAATTTACCTAATCTTTCAATTATATATACCTCGGCTTGTTTTACTATTTTGATAGAATTAAATAATAAAACTAAAATTATAACTAATACGGCTATTAAAAACCACATAATTTTTCCTCCTTATAGAAAAATAATTAAACTATAAATTTATTATAGCACAAAATTATTGGAAAATAAAGACTTTTTTGACAAAAAATCTTATAAATTTTATGTAAATTATATCATATAAAAATACTGAATTTAGTATTTTTATATAGCCAAACAATAATATCATATTTTTGGTTAATAATACTTGAAAAAAATAATAAAATAGTATAAGATAATACCATGTGTAAAGAGGTAAAATTATGAAAAAAATGTTAGAAAAAGAAAATGGAATAACAATAGTTGTATTAGTAATAACAATAGTTATAATGCTTATAATTGCAGGTGTTTCAATGGGCGGAGGATTAAAAGGACATAAAGAAAGCCAAGATGCTGCAGATTTGGCAGATTTAAAAACAGTTCAAAATGCAATTTATCAAAGATATACAAAGGTTCAATTAACAGGAAATTTAGACGACTTACCAGGAACTACAATTTCAAAAGATGATGTTCAAAAAATTGTAGATGAGATTAATAGTCAAGTATCACAAGAAAATCAAATTACTTTAAAAGGTACAGAATATAAAAAACTTGAACAGACAGATTTAGATGATTTAGATATATCAAATACTAAATCAACATTTATTGTAAATTATAAAACAGGCGAAGTTTTAAATGAAACTAAAAAAGTTACATATGGTAAAAAAGCATTGTATATTTATTCTAAGACAGAAGAATAAAAAATAAAAATCTTTGGTTTTTATTAAAATAAAAAAGAAATATGCTTAAAACATATTATAAGGGGAAATGTATAATTGACTAACATAGAAATATTGGAAAATTTAAAATTATATATGCCAAAAGAAAGAATAAAGCAGAATGAGCCAATGAAATTACATACATCATTTAAAGTTGGTGGACCTGCAGATTTTTTTGTTACAGTTGAAAGCATAGAAGAATTAAAAAATATAATAAAGTTTACAAAAAAAAGCAAAATTCCATTATACATTGTTGGAAATGGAACAAATCTTTTGGTAAAAGATAATGGAATAAGTGGAATTGTTGTAAAGCTTGCTATGAACAAATTTGAAGTAAGTGAAAGGGAAAACAGTAAAATTGAAGTAAAGGCACAAGCAGGTGTTCCACTTGCTTTTTTAGGACAAAAAATGTTGCAATCAGAAATTGCAGGTCTTGAAGAACTATCTGGCATTCCAGGTACTATTGGTGGTGCTATAATAATGAATGCTGGAGCACACGGAAAAGAAATGAAAGATATTGTTAAAAATGTTGTTGCAATTGATTATGACTGCAATATATGTGAATTTACAAATGAACAATGTAAGTTTGAATATAGAAATAGTATGTTTGAAAATGGCAAATATATTATTTTACAAGCTAACTTAGAACTAGAAAAAGGTAACAAAGATGAAATTAGCAGAAAAATGTCAGAATATATGCAATTTAGAAAAGAAAAGCAACCATTAGAATATCCAAGTGCTGGTAGTACATTTAAAAGAGGTACAGATTTTGTAACAGCAAAATTGATTGATGATGCTGGATTAAAAGGATATTCAATTGGAGGAGCACAAGTTTCAGAAAAACATGCAGGCTTTATAATAAATAAAAATAATGCAACAGCACAAGATATTTTAAATTTAATAAAATATGTACAAGAAACAATCTTAAAAAAATTTAACAAAAATATAGAGTTAGAAGTAAAAATAATATAATAGATATTTTGATTATAAAATAGACTTTAATAAATGAAATATAAAGTTGTAAAATAAACTATAACAATTCAATGGAGGGTTATACAAATGAAAGGCTTTTTTAAGTGGTTTAGTAATAGTAGTAAATTAAAAAGATGGATGTTCTTAATTTTAATTGGTGTACTTTTTATGTGTTATGGAACAGCTGAAATATTAGTATTAAAAGAAATTACATTTCATGAATTAATAAAAATAATTATTACATTTGTATTAGGATTTTTAGCAATTGTAATAGGAGTTGTTTCATTTAACAAAAGAACATTAGAAATTTTAATTGAATCAACAGATGAAAGAATGAATGATAAAAGTAATGTAAACTTAAAATCATTAATATTTAATAAAAAAATATATCATCAAGGACCAAATATTGTAGTAATTGGCGGTGGAACTGGGTTAAATACAGTTTTAAGTGGACTAAAAAAATATACTGATAATTTAACAGCAATAGTTACAATATCAGATTATGGAGAACCTTTAAGTGAATCAAGAATGGAGTTACAAACCAAGCCATTAAATGATGTTAGAGATAGTATGATTGCTCTTTCAAACAATGGAGATGAACTTGAAAAATTATTTAATTATAAATTCACAGAAGGAAGATTAAAGAATCTTGCATTTTCAGATATTTATTTTTCAGCAATGAAAGATGTAAATAACGATTTTGCAGATTCAGTTATTAAAAGTAATGAAGTCTTAAATATTGTTGGAAAAGTTATACCTGTAACACTCGATGAAATGAATATAACTGCAGAACTTGCAAATGGATATATAGTAACAGAAAAATCAAAGATTGCAGAAATTGCATATGATAAAGTTACAAAAATAAATAGAATTTATTTAAACCCAACAAATTGCAAACCAGCACCAGGAGTAATAGAAGCAATAAATGAAGCAGATTGTATAATAATTGGACCAGGAAGTTTATATACAAATGTTATACCAAATCTTCTTGTAAATGGTGTTGCAAAAGCAGTTAAAGAAAATGCTGGATTAAAAGTTTATATAAGCAACATAATGACAGAGCCAGGACAAACAGATGAATATACAGTGTCTGACCATATAAATGCAATAATTGAACATTGTGGAAAAGGAATTATTGATTATTGTATTTATGATACAGGAGAAATTGTTCCAGAATATATTAAAAAATACAATTTGGAAGGACAAGACCTTGTAATTGCAGATGTTGATAATGTTAAAGGTATTAAATTCCTACAAAGAAACTTATCAAAAATTTCAGATGGTAATATTAGACATGACCCAGAACTTGTTGCTGAATCAATTATTGAGCTAATTTGTGATGATTTAAAATATCAAGATAAACAAAATGACCCTCAATATTTAATGTTAAATAATAAGTTAAGAGAAGATAAAAGAATTAACAAAATTAAAAAGCAAATGGAAAAAGAAAATAAAAAAGGCAAAAAACCAAAAGAAGAAAAAAAGAGAAACAGCAAGTTTAGCAATAAGTATAGTGAAAGAATTGAATCAATAAAAAAATCTGATGAAATGGTAAAAATAAAAGAAGAAAAATATAAGAAAGAGAAAAAATCAAAAAAGAAAAATAATAATGCAAAAATAAATATTCCAATGAAAAAGAGAACTCCACAGGAAATAAGAGAGGCAATGATTGAAGAATTAGAACATAGTAAACTTGGAAAAGATATAAAAAAAGATGAAAAATAATGTTAAATAAAATTCTATGCAGTATAAAATAAAAAAATAAAAATACTAAGGAGATAGAGTATGAAATTTACAAAAGAAAAATTAAATGTTGATGAAGGACTAAAAAAAGAGTGGTTAATAACAAATGGAGTTGGTGGTTTTGCAAGTTCAACAATTTTAGGTGCAAACACAAGAAAATACCATGGACTATTAATTGCACCATTAACACCTCCAGCAAGGAGATATTTGATATTATCAAAATTAGATGAGAGTGTAATTATAGGAAATAATAAATATGATATATATACAAATGTTGGAGAAAACTACATATCACAAGGCTTTAAATATCAAGTATCATTTGAGAAAGACTATTTTCCAAATTTTAAATATGAAGTAGAAGACTTAAAAATTTCAAAAACAATCTGCATGGAACAGGGCAAAGAATATGTTGGAGTTTATTATCAAATAAAAAACGGGAGAAAACCTGCAAAAATTACAATTGCGCCAATTGTTAATTTTAGAGATTTCCACACAATGAATACAAACCATAATTTTGACGTAAAACAAACTATAAATGGAACAAAGATAAAACTTGTAATTGATGGCAGAGCTGACTTCCCTGTATATATGAATTTAACAGATGGAAAATATTTTGAACATAAAAATGATATATATAGAAATATGTTTTATATAGAAGAACAAAAAAGAGGATTTTTCCCTATGGAAAATCATAGTGTTACAGGTGTTTACGAAGTTGAATTACAACCAAATGAAGAAAAAGAAATATCATTTATTTGTGGATTTGAAGAAAACATAGAAGAAATAAAATTACCAGACATAATGAAAAAAGAAAGAAATAGAATAGATAATATTATTGGTGAAACAAGACTTTTACATAATGCACCAAAAGATAAAGAAAAATTATATGAAGAATTAATAAAAGCATCAGACCAATTTATAGTATATAGACCATCATTTGGACTACACACTATAATTGCAGGATATCCATGGTTCCTTGATTGGGGAAGAGATAGTTTAATTTCATTTGAAGGACTAACACTTAAAACTAGAAGATTTGAATTAGCAAAAAATGTTTTACTTACAATGACAAGAGATATAAAATATGGATTAGTTCCAAATGGATATTCAGGATTTGATAATAGACCATTATATAATAGTGCAGATAGCTCTCTTTTATTATTTGAGCAAATTCAAAAATATTTGAACTACACAGGAGATTATGAATTTATAAAACAAAATATTTATGATAAATTAATCAATGTAATTGACAATTATATTAGTGGAATTGATGTTGATGATAACAATATTTACCTAGATAAAGATTACTTAATTTCATCAGGGACTGAAAATACTCAAAATACATGGATGGACGTAAAATATGGGAATTTTGCAGCCACTCCTAGAAATGGAAAAGCTGTAGAAATAAATGCATTATGGTATAATAGTTTAATGATTATGGCAGACTTAACGAGTAAAATAGGGGACAAAGATGCTGTAAAAAAATATCAAGACTTAGCAAGTAAATGTAAAAAATCATTTAACAAGAAATTTTATAATCCAAAAAGAAAATGCTTATTTGATGTTTTAGGAGATAACAGAATAAGACCAAATCAGCTATTTGCTTTAAGCCTAAGCTATCCAGTAATTGACCCATCATCAGAAATTGCTAAAAATATTATAGACATTGTAGACAAAAAATTACTTAATTCTTATGGATTAAAAACACTTGCAAAAGGTGAACCAAATTATATTGACATATATGAAGGAGATAGTTTTAAAAGAGATATGAGCTATCATCAGGGAATTACTTGGACATGGCTTTTGGGATTATATTATGATTCATTAAGAAATATGATAAAATTCGAAAAAAGAAAAACATACAAAGAAAAAGTACAAAAAAAGTTAGATGATTTTGTTGAAAAAACAACTAAAACTTTTGAAAAAGAAATAGACGAAAGAGGT
>CACWHO010000033.1 GCA_902760765.1 uncultured Eubacteriales bacterium
CGTATTTTTTTGTAAATTATCGTTTATCTTTTGCATTTTTTCCTCCTTTTGTTTCATTCACAAAGGTATAAACTTTGCGAAAATTTGATTTCTATCAAAGCTGTTAATATTACTGTATTTCATCAATTTTTGCTTTTATAAAATTTGAGATTTTTACATCAAAAAAATTCAGCAAAAATTTTTCTAATTTTTGTTGAAAAATTAATTATATAATGGTATTATTGTTGTATGAAAAAACATCGCAAAGTTTATACTTTTGCGATATTTTTATAATATATTTATAAAAAAGTTACTAAAATTTTAAAATTTTTAGTAACTTTTTTTACTTATTTTATTTTTATATCAATGATACCATATATATTGGCAAATATAAAATTCCATTCTCGTCTTTTAAATCATCTGTGTGAATTATCATTGGTTCTGCAACATAGTCTTTATATTTTGCTTGAAACTTTTCAAGAGAATTATACGTGTAATTTTTTCCAGATTTTACTTCAATTGGAATTATATTGTGTTTTGATGTTATTTTAGGCTTATCTATCAAAAAATCTATCTCCATTGTTTCTTTCGAATCTTTTCTGTTATTTTTAGAAAAATAATATAATTTTTTTCCATTTGCCTTTAACATTTGAGCAACAACATTTTCAATTAACATTCCTTCATTAAAAGACAATTTATCAAATAATATTTTTTTATAGACTTCCTGAGATACAATTCCATTTTCATCAAAGGCCATTGATATTAAAAGTCCTGTATCAAACATATAACATTTAAATGATGATTCATTTTTACTTAATCCTAAACCAATATTAGGTTCCGTAGTATTATATGCAAGATTGATTAATCCAGCATCTTCCAACCAGTAAAATGCTCCATAATATTCCCTATATCTAGCATTTTCGTCTAATGATGATAAATTAAATTTTTTTTCATGTTTCTGTAATTGACTAGGAATATTGTCAAAGATGTGCTCAACTTTTAAATAAACATTATCTGCATATTTTCGAATATCTTCTCTATACAATGTTATAATATCACGTTTAACTTCATCTACTTTATTAAAATCTTTTGTTTCTATATAAACTTTTACTGCTTGTGGCATTCCTCCAACTATTAAATATTCCTTAAAATAATCCATTGCTTTTCTGTGTAAAGCAGGCGACAATGGTCTTTTTTTATCATAACATTCTTTTATAAAATTCATTAACATTTCATTTCCACTTGCCCACAAAAATTCCTCAAAATCCATTGGTTTCAATTCTATTTTATGTTCTTCTGATGGAATTAAAATATCTTGAACATTCTTTTTTATAGATATAAGAGAACCTGTTTCAATATAATCATATCTTCCATCTGCAACTAAATGTTTTATTGCTGCTCTCGCCTTAGGACAAAATTGTACTTCATCAAATATTATTAATGATTCTCGTTCATATAATTGAACTTTATAGTAGTTAGAAATATAAATAAATAAGTAATCTAAATTTTCTATATAATTTTCAAAAAGTTCTTTTATTTCTTTTGATGTTTTAGAAAAATCTATCAAAATATAAGTTTTATAATTTTCCTTGGCAAATTTTTCAACAATGTAGCTTTTTCCAACACGTCTTGCTCCATCTATTAATAATGCTGTTTTCCCATCAGATTCTTTTTTCCATTTTACAAGTTGATTATAAATTTTTCTTTTCATATATAATCTCCTTCCTTTTATTATAATAATATTTTATCACGAAATCAAGAATTTTACAATAGTATTTTATCACGAAATCAAGAATTTTATAATAGTGTTTTCTCACAAAATCAAGAATTTTATAATAGTATTTTTAATGGTATAGAATAAAGTATGGAAATTTTTAAAAATCCACACTTTACTTTGCAAGTTCAATATTGAAAATAAAAAGTCCACACTTTACTTGACAAACCCGAGCTCCCAAATGTCAGAGCCATTTAGGGAGCTTTTACACCTAATTTATGTTTCCTGTACTCCGGTTAATATCAAGCTTTTTGGGCACGATGATATTAGATTTTAGATATTAGAAAATTATTTTTCAACTACAAGCACCGGGCGCAACCCGACGCAAGCGGAGTTAACGTCACGGTCCGAGCGGAACACAATGTAGGTGTTCAATGACCCAGAGTCAGATACATAACGGAAATAGAAGCGGGTGACATCCCAGAACGCACGCACGCAACGAGACGACAACCAATATCCGCTACTATTCGAAGTTGTTAGTGAAACAGCTGTATTTCTATTAGCCGCAGTGCGCCATAATGCATTATACATTACTGTCATACTTGGATTTTTATACTCTGCCGAATATGAGTTTCTATTATCATCTGTTAAGCTTGTACTGTTATTATAATATGCTGTATTTTTTGACATATTATATGTTGTTATTTTTGAATCTGAATATCCTTTGCTTGGATTACTTGAATCTAAGTTTTCTTTGCTATAAATTGTTGGTGTCCATCTATTACCAGTTACTGTTATAACTGCCGAAGTGCTACTTGCTGATGCTTTATCTGTTGACCATGTTGAACCATATCCATTTGTTGTATTTTTTGAGATACTACTTTCATCCCAAAAATCTTCAAATTTTGCATTTCTTGCTTGTTTTATTTTTACTTTCTTTGTTTTTCCATTACTTAATTTTATGCTGGTTTCACCACCATATATATTATTGCAAACAGTATCTAATGCTAATACTCCATTATTATATCCTTGTGCTCCTGTTAATCTTACTTGTAATTTTGTTGTTCTGTCTGCTACATAATAATCATACTTTGATGTATCAAAACTTCCTGATGAAGTATCATATCCACCATCTGTTAATTTTGTCCATGTCATATCTGCTTCTGCTGTTGGCAATCCCGCATCAACTTTTGTTACTGATTTTACATCTGTTCCCAATAGTGATGATATTGAATCTGCACTTACATATCCGTGTGCTTCTGTTCCTGTTTTTCCTTTATAAAATGGATCTGTTGTTACTTTTGCTCCTACTGTTTTATCACTAACTAAACTTGCTGGTACAGTTATTACTGGTCTTAGTGCTGCATTATAAGAACATATCTTTCATGTACTATACTCTCTGAGTATGCTGTTTTTCCTGAATTTGATTCATACCATGTATTTGTAAATCTTGATGCGAGCCAATATTGATTTCCTGTATTCATTAAGCTTGCAACATTGCTTTTTGCCGTCATTTTTCTTCCTTTTATAGTTGTTGTACTTCCAGTAGCTACTATCATTCCAGTATTTTCACTTTGTGTACCACTTGTATTTGTTACATCAATATAATTTGAAATTTGGTCCGTATTATATCCGGTCATTTGCTGAATCTAATTGATTAATATATGGTTGAATTTTCTTGCCATCAGAATATACTCTTTCATTTGAATATGAAACATCATAAAAATCTGCTGTATTTACATTTCTTGCTGATGTTACTTTTGTTCCATTTATTTCTAAGTTTCCATATAATTTACTACAAATATCATTTAGTGCTTTTACTCCATTTGTGTAACCATTTATTCCCGAGATATTTACTTCAAAGCTTGTGTTGTTTATTGCAATTAAATCTACTGTATCTCCATTATTTTTTAATACTTCCCATCCTAAGTCTTCTGTTTCAATATCTCCTGCTCCTACCATGGCAACTCCTGGAACATCTTGATTATTACTATTTAATACTTGTTTTATATTTCTTACTGCTCCTGTTCCTTCTCCAACATAAGTATATGTTCCGTCACTTAAATTTACTTTATATCTCTTGCCATTTAATACAACTTGTGCTGTTCCATCTCCATTATTTTGATAATCCTCTAAGCCATCTTCTCCTATATGGCTCTTTAGATAGTCTGCCAATCTATCTCCGGAAGCATTTTTTTCCATTTCAAGACTTGTTAAATATAGTTTCATTTCTTCTTCTGCGGCTGCTTTACTATAATCACTAACTGCTTTTTTTGATTTTGATAAAATTTTTATTTCTCTTTTGTTTTCTAACATTTCTATTGTTCCTCCATTAAAAATTATTTATTATAATTTTAATGAAGTTTTTTTGGTTTGTAAATATGCCCCGTGTGTGTGTGTGTGTGTGTGTACAGCCATAAGGGTTCTAGCTTTTTTTAATATTATATTATATTTATGTTGCAAAAAAATTACATTGTTTTAGAATAATTGCATATAATATGATA
Source organism: uncultured Eubacteriales bacterium (assembly GCA_902760765.1). Classification (GTDB taxonomy): domain Bacteria; phylum Bacillota; class Clostridia; order TANB77; family CAG-508; genus CAG-269. The sequence continues at coordinate 4,198 of CACWHO010000033.1, forward strand.
TATTTATTATATTTTTATTGACAAAAGGACATACAATTTTTCATTGTTAGAAAAAATGTTGACTAATCAGAAATATATTTTCGACTATTCGGAACTTTTATCTTGACTATTCGGAACTGCAATAGTATAATATGATTAAATCGAGGTGATAAAAATGATTAGAAGAGAAGTTGAACATAGTATAAAAGAGGTTAATGATACTTTTAGAGTTTTAGTTTTAACAGGTCCAAGACAAGTTGGAAAAACAACTATTTTAAAAAGTATAATTCCACAAAACATGAAAATAGTATCTTTAGATAATGAAACATATAGAGAAGAAGCAAAAAATAATCCAAAGTTTTTTTTAGAAACATGGGGTAAACCTTTATTTATTGACGAAGCTCAATATGCTCCAGAGTTATTCCCTTATATAAAAATGATAGTTGACAATGATAAGTCTAGAGGGCAGTTTTGGCTATCTGGTTCGCAATCATTTGAGCTTATGAAAGGTGTTTCAGAATCACTTGCTGGTCGTGTTGGAATCATAAAAATGAATAGTTTAACATATAAAGAAATTACAAACAATGTAAATAATAATTGTTTTAATCCAGATAACATTGTAGAAGGCAAGGTTATAGAACCAAATGAAATTTTTGAACGTATTTTTAAAGGTGGATTACCAGAATTATATGATGTTCCAAATATTAATTTAAATCGTTTTTTTAGGTCTTATATAGATACTTACATTGATAGAGATGTAAGGTTAATTAGAAACATTGGTGATTTGGTAACTTTCGAAAAATTTATGAGAGTTATGGCAATTCGAAATGGGAAAACTCTTGTTTATGAAGATATTGCATCAGATGTAGGAGTTTCCGCTCATACTATTAAAGCTTGGGTATCAGTTCTTGTAACAAGCGGTATAGTGTATTTATTAGAGCCATACCATAATAAAAAAATTCAAAGATTAACACATATGCCTAAAATCATTTTTATGGATTCTGGTTTAGCATGCTATTTGGCAGGATGGACAAGTGCCAAAGAATTACAAATAAGTAAAGAATCTGGAAATTTCTTTGAAACATACGTAGTTTCAGAAATAATAAAACAATATATAAATAAAGGTATTCCTTTAAACATATGTCATTTTAGAAATAAAGAAACAGAAGAAATAGACCTTCTTATTGAGAAAAATATGACAATTTATCCTATAGAAATTAAAAAAACAAGTACACCAAAAAAAGAAATGTTAAAAAATTTTGATTATTTAACTAAAAATGGAGTAAAAGTTGGAAATGGTGGAATTGTTTGCTTATGTGATAAATTATTTAAGGTAGATGATAAAAGATATTATATACCATTATCTAGTGTAATAGACAGTTAAGCCTGTTAAAATATAATTTTAGCAGGCTTATTTTTATTGCAAAAAAATTACATTGTTTTAGAATAATTGCATATAATATGATATATTTATTATATTTTTATTGACAAATTGAGATAAAAAAAGTATAATAAATATATAAATAAAAAGTGGGAGTACCAAGCCTTAGTTGGAATTAAAAAAGTGGGAGTACCAAGCCTTAGTTGGAATTAAAAAAGTTTCGCTAAATTACAGAAAGGATGTGCATAAATTGGATAATAGAAATCACTTTAAGTTATATTTTATAGATGAAAAATGGGAAACTCGGAATAATAAATATAAATAATATGATTCCAGCTCCAATTGAATGTTTAACTGAAGCTCTTCCAACAATAACAGATTTAAAATATAAATTATTAATTGAAAATCAATTAGATTTTATAAATGCTCCTAAAAATTCTATTAAGTTAATGAACAAAGTATATCATTTCCGTTCCGAATATAATAATAATCGATTACCTGAAAATATTCTAAAAAGGACATGTAATTTTTCATTGTTGGAAGAAAAATATGAAGAGTGGATAAAAATACAGAGAACCACAATTTGATGTTCTCTGTATTTTTTATATTGTTATAATTTTATTTTTTCCTTCTTAAAATCCATCCATTTTCACATTTTACAGGTAATTTCAAATATACTTTTTGTCCTTTTACTCCTGGGCTTACACTTTCTATTGGTTCTCCTGTTTCAATGTTCCAAAGTTTTTCAATTTTGAAAGTAATTGGTTTTAATTCATATGGAATAAGTATTTCCATTGTATCTCCTACACTTAATTTATTTTTTATTTCAATAATTGATTTTTCCTCTTGATAGTCTAATATTTTTCCACCAAATTCATAATTTTGATTATATTGTCTTCCTGATAAGTCCTGTGTATCTTTATTATTTCTATCATTAAAGTAAAATGTTGTATATTCCCTTGTCTTTACTTTTTCTAATTCATTTAGATATTTTTTATAATCATAATTGCTAGGGTCTTTTATATAATCATCAATTGCATTTCTATATGCACTTACAACACTTGCAATATAATATTCCGTTTTTAATCTTCCTTCTATTTTAATACTATTTATTCCCATATCAATTATTTCTGGAATTTCTTTTATTAAGCATAAATCTTTTGAAGAAAATATTGTTGTGCCATATTCACTTTCTTCAACTGGCATAAGTTCTCCTGGATTATTTTTCTCTTCAACATACATATTATATGACCATCTACAGCTTTGTGCACAATCTCCTAAATTTGCACTTCTTCCACATAAGAAGTCACTTAAAAAACATCTTCCAGAAAATGCAAAACAAATTGAGCCATGTCCAAAGATTTCTACTTCCAAGTCTTTTGGTTTATTTTCCATTATGTATTTTAATTGTTCTTTGTTCATTTCTCTTCCCATTATGACTCTTTTTGCACCATTTTTATACCAGAAGTTCGCATCATGAAGACTTATAGTATTTGCTTGTGTGCTTATGTGTATTGGAACATTTGGTGCATATTCTTTTATTACTTCTATTACTCCAACATCTGCTGCAATTATTGCATCTGGTTTTACTTCATTTAATTTCTTTGCCATTTCAATTAATTCATCATATTTTTCATCCCATGCAAATATATTTAATGTAACATGTACGCGTTTTCCAATACTATGTGCATATTCTATTGTTTTTATTAAATCATCATCTTTCATATCTGCCCTTGTTCTTAAAGATAATGATGATGTCCCACAATATACTGCATCTGCACCATATCTAAAAGCTGTTTTTGCCTTTTCAAAAGAACCAGCTGGTGCAAGTAACTCAATTTTTTTCATCTTTTATTCACACTCTCTCATTAAAAAATATCAAATTATAAATGCATTAATATAAACAATTTATAAGTGATAATTATGATTGGTATTGAGCAAATAATCACAATAAATTATTTATATTACCGCATTTTATAATATAATCTTTTTGCATATTTGTCAAATTTGATTATATATTTAAAATGTGTTACAATTAATTAGTCTTAAATTTTATAAAATGGAGATGAATTTTTATAATGAAAAAAATTGACAGCGAAGAAGCAGACAAAACAAATCAAAGAAATTTTGTTGATATTGCATTATTGAAAGCTCTTGGTATATATCCTGTACCAGACAATATGGAAATTGAAATATCTAAAAATAATAAATATTTAAATTTTAGATTAAAAGATGAAAATAAAAAACATCACTTACTTTTTCAATTACCATTAAAAGAAGCTGATTTAACTTATTTAAAAAGCAGACCTGATTATCAAGATTTATTAGATAGATATAATACATATACACACGAATATATCGACGAAATAAAAGATTATGCAATTCAAGAAAGAGCATACTTACAAAAGGCAATACCAGGACTTGTATTTAATATTAAAATTCGTACAAAGTCATATGAAAGTTACCTTAATAAATTAAATAGTAATATCAAAGAAGGAAAATCTCCTTATATAAATGATATTATGGCAGAAAGAATTATTCTTTCTGAATATAATGGGTCTAAAGACGAAGAAACTTTAACAAAAATGTGTGATGAAGTTGCAAAAGCTTTATATGATTTTAGAATTAATACAAATTTTAGAATGTTAAAAGATGATTCAGATGATAATAAAGCAAAAACAGATAAGGAATATGTTACAAAAGATTATATAGCAAAGCCAAAGCCAAATGGTTATAAGTCTTTGCATTTATTAATGAGTAACAAGAAAAATCCAAGATTTACATATGAAACTCAAATAAGGACATTTGATATGGAAAATATGTCTAAAAATAGTAATGAAATTGCTCATAAAGATTATAAACCAAGAATATTAAATGATTTATCATCTAAAAGAGTTCCATCATATTCTATAATTACACAATTTAACGATAGTATGGATACCCCAATTATTATTGATATACCATTTAAAATGCGTTTTTATCATTTTTACAATACTTCATTAAATAACCGATTGGTAAAAGATAATGAAAATAATATTCCAATTACTTATGAAAATTACCAAAAAGAGCTTGAAGCTATAACTTCTTCTTTGGGTATGTCTTTTCAAGATATTAGAGAAAAATTAAGGAATATTGATATTACAAATTATATTTCAAAATTAAAAGATTTAGATGAAAAAGAAAAAGATGAAAAATAATTTTTAAGTGAACTATAATTATTTCAAATTTAATAATTGTAGTTCACTTAATTTTTATTATTTCTCATCTTTTAGCCTTGAAATTGCAAGTCCATCTCCAACTTCTAAAATTTCTGTTTCTAGTTCTGGATTTTCTGTTATTTCTTTTATATATTCTCTTAAATTTCTTACTGCTGTTCTTTGTTTATGCTTATTGTAGTCACTCATTACATAGCCTTTATATAAGATGTTGTCTGCAAAGATTATTCCACCTTTTTTTAGCATTCTTAATGATTGGTTTAAGAAAAATGGGTATTTTCCTTTTGCTGCATCAATAAAAACTGCATCATATTTTTCATTTAATATTGGTAAAATTTCTACAGCATCCCCTTCTAAAATATTGATTTTTTCAGCAACTTCTGTTTTCACAATATTTATTTTTGCTTGTTCTATTCTTTCTTCATCTCTTTCTATTGTGTCTATTGTTCCTTTATCTGCTAAAAATTCTGAAAAGCAAATTGCAGAATAACCAACTGCTGTGCCTATTTCAAGCATTTTCTTAGGTGGATTCTTTTTTAACTCTTTTTCTATAACTTCTAAAGTATCATCCATTATAATTGGAATATGTTCATCTAATGCTCTTTTCTTTATTTTTTTTAATTCATTTATGTTCATAAATATTTCCTCTATTAATAAATTTTATTTAATTAATTATAAAGAAAAGAGACTATATTTTATTTTTTAAGTTCAAGGCGTAGCGAAGCGATAGGAATGACCCTAGCATTATTTGAACAAAAAATAAAATATAGTCTCTTTTCTATAATATATAATTGTTATTTATTAGAATAGTAATTTTATTGTTGTTTACTTCTTGCTTGTCTTTCTCTTTCCTTTGTATCAAGGATTTTCTTTCTTAATCTAATTGATTTTGGTGTTACTTCAACTAATTCATCATCTTGAATAAACTCAATTGCTTTTTCAAGTGACATTTGAATTGGTGGTACAAGTCTAAGTGCATCATCTGAACCTGCTGCTCTTGTATTTGTTAAATGTTTTTCTTTACATACATTTATTGCTAAATCTTCGTTTCTTGAGTTAAGTCCAACAATCATTCCTTCGTAAACATCTACTCCAGGTCCTATAAATAAATCTCCTTTATCTTGTGCATTGTATAAACCATATGTTATTGATTTTCCAGCTTCAAATGCAACAATTGTTCCTCTTGTTCTTGCTTGAATTTCTCCTTTATATGGTTGATATGAATCAAATATATGATTCATTGTTCCTTCACCTTTTGTGTCTGTTAAGAATTCTGTTCTGTATCCTATAATTCCTCTTGCTGGTATCTTGAATTCTATTTTTGTGTGTCCTGGTTCTGCTGGTTCCATATTAAGCATTTCTGCCTTTCTTCTTCCTAGCTTTTCAATTACAACGCCTACTGAGTCATCTGGTACATTTACAACTAAATCTTCAATTGGCTCACATTTTTGTCCATTTATTTCTTTAAAAATAACTTTTGGTCTTGAAACTAAAAGTTCAAATCCTTCTCTTCTCATTGTTTCAATTAATACTGATAAGTGAAGTTCTCCCCTTCCAGATACTTCAAATGAATCTGGTGTTTCTCCATCTTTAACTCTTAAAGAAACATTTCTTTCTAGTTCTTTATATAATCTATCTCTAATATGTCTTGATGTTATGAATTTTCCTTCTTTTCCCGCAAATGGTCCATTATTAACACTAAATGTCATTGTAACTGTTGGCTCATCAATATCTACAAATGGAATTTTTTCTGGGTGTTCTAAGTCACATACTGTGTCACCAATTTCTATTTGTGGAATTCCAGCAAATTCAATTATATCTCCGGCTCCAGCTTCCTCTACTTCTTGTTTTTGAAGTCCAATATGTGTATATAATTTTACTATTCTTGCTTGTGTAATTTTCTCATCTTTTCCACAAATGCTTACTGGCATTCCTACTTTAAATGTTCCTCTTTCAATTCTTCCAATTCCCATTCTTCCAACATAGTCATCATAATCTATGTTTGATACTAACATTTGTGGTGTTCCATCTAAATCACATTGTGGTGGTTCTATTGTATTTATTATTGTATCAAATAAACAAGATAAGTCTTTTGTGTCATCTTCCAAGTTCATTTTAGCAATTCCGTTTTTTGCAGATGCATATACAACTGGAAAGTCAAGTTGTTCATCAGTTGCATTTAATTCAATAAATAAACCAATAACATCATCTAAAGCTTTTTGTGGATTTGCTCCAGGTCTATCAATTTTATTAATAACAACAATTGGTTTTAATCCTAATGCTAGTGATTTTTTTAATACTTCTCTTGTTTGAGGCATTGGTCCTTCAAATGCATCAACTAAAAGCAAAACACCATCAACTGTTTTTAAAACTCTTTCTACTTCTCCACCAAAATCAGCGTGTCCTGGTGTATCAACAATATTTATTTTAATATCTCCATGCATAACAGATGTGTTTTTTGCAAGTATTGTAATTCCTCTTTCTTTTTCTTGGTCATTTGAGTCCATTACTCTTTCTTGTACTTGTTCATTATCTCTAAATATATGGCTTTGTTTAAGCATTGCGTCAACAAGTGTTGTTTTTCCATGGTCAACGTGTGCAATTATTGCTATATTTCTAATTTTTTTATTGTTGTTCATGATATTACCCCTATCTATTTTTATTTTTATAAATTACTTAATACTGTTTATTTATTTTTTATATTTTACAGATTATTAATTCTATATATTTTATATTTATTAGTAAATTTTGCGTTCAGCTTAATATTATATACCTTTAAGTTTATTTTGTCAAACTAATTATTGAATCCATGATTTCTTTTGTAATTAGGTCTAATGTTTCTTTGTCCTTTGCTCCTTTATACTGACTAAAATCAAGTGGTTTGCCATATGTTACTGTTATTTGCCAATTACCTTTTTTTCCACCTTTAATTCCGCATGGTAGTACTTTTGCACCAGTTCTTGCAGCAAAAAATGCTGCTCCATCTTTTACTTCAGCGCCTTTTGCTAGGCCATTTCTCATCCCTTCTGGGAATAATGCTAAACATTGCCCATTTTTTAATGTTTTTAATGATTCTTTTATTACAACAATGTCTTTGTTATCTCTTGTTACAAATTTGCTAAAAACCTTGTATATCTTCCTATTGAAACCATCATAACAGGTCCATCTATGTACCCTCTGTGGTTCGCACATAATATAAGAGGTCCATCTTTTGGTATATTTTCTTTTCCAACAACTTTTAATCTAAATACTATTTTGCAATATATATATATTGCTCCTTTAACTATTGCTCTTACTATCTTTTTTAAAAATTCTTTCAAAACTTTTCCTCCTAAAATTTTTTAGATATTTTTTTATTTTCGTATATTAACAAAAACTGCAAATCTATTTTTCAAAGATACTTACCCTTGTTAATTTATTTTTCCTTTTCTGGTACATATATATTTTTTACAACAATATCAAACTTTTCAACATTCATGATGTAATATCATCTATTACATTAAATCCATATACAATTGTAACTTCCATATATATTTCAACACCTTCTCCTAAGTTGTTTACTCTAATTCTTTGCACCTTGTGTATTCCAGGTGTTTTAGAAACTAAATAATCTATTATTTGTCTAAAAACATTATCTGAAATAGTGAAATTTCCCATATAACTAAATGTTGGCCTTATTATTGATTTTTCTGCAATATATGGTTTGTTTCCTCTTCCATTTGTTTTAAATATTTGCAATGGGTCTAATAAATATCCTGAAAAATCTTTTTTTATTTCAAATGTTGGTACAGGTATTACATGTTTCCCTTCTGTTACCCTACTTTTTCTTGCGGCTTCAATTTCTTCTGGTGTTGCAACATCTGTAATATATGTTGTTTCTGTTATTTTTGGTAGTTCCAAATTTTCTGCAATTTTTTGAACCATTCCATCAGATGTTCCTAGAATTAATATTTTATCTGGTTTATATTTTTTAAATGCTTTAAACATTTCTTGCTTTTCTGCATCTGTATAAAACAAAGCATGTTTTACTGTTTCAATTTTTGTAGGTGCTTTTTTAGCTGATTCACCTGCAATTACTTCATTTCCTTTTATTAGTAATCCATCGTCAATTATGTAATTTATACCTTTTTCTCCTGCTACCATTTGAGCTCTATAGCTTTTTCCGGTTCCAGATGGTCCAACAAATGCATATGTTTTTATTTTACTTGTTACCATTTTTGTTAAATAGTTTTGTATGTTTCCAATATTTGCAACATCTGTTAAATTAGGTATTTTTATAACTGATTTATTTTCACTTTTTATTATATCTTTTTTCTTTTCAGAAGAC
>CACWHO010000034.1 GCA_902760765.1 uncultured Eubacteriales bacterium
GCAGGAGAACCAATGTTAAACATTTTACAAAAAACAAATATGTGCAATATACTTGCAGTTGTTACAAGATATTTTGGTGGGATTTTGCTTGGTACAGGAGGGTTAGTTAGAGCATATTCAGATAGTCTAAATGAATCAATAAAAAATTCAGAAAAAATTGAAAAATGCATTGGACTTGAAGCAGAAGTACAAATAGATTACAATAATTTAGATAATTTTAAGTATTATTGTAAAACAAATGATATTTTTATAAAAGATTTTGAATATTTAAATGTAATTATTTGTAAAATTCAATTTGAAGAAGAAAAAAAGGACAAAATACTGATAGATTTTGAAACAAAGAAAATTAATTTGATAGATTTAAAGATATTATCTAAAAAAATTATAGATAAAAGTATATAAAAAATATGGTTTTGTAAAAAAATGGAAATAACTGGAAATAATTATATTATAATAAGGACTGTAAAAAATACAGTTCTTTATTTTTTGTTAAATATTGCTTTTATGCTTTATGAACATTAAACAAAAGAAAAAATTAAAGGGAGGAAATTTAAATGAAAGAAAAAATGACAATTTTGATTGCAGATGACAATCAAGAATTCAGCAAAACACTTGCAGGATACATACAAGGGCAAGAAGATATGGAGGTAATTGGAATAGCCAAAGATGGAAATGAAGCAATAAATATGATAACAAATATAGAACCAGATATTGTACTACTAGACGTAATAATGCCACATTTAGATGGAATAGGAGTTTTAGAAAAATTAGGAACATTAAACATAAGTAAAAAGCCAATATGTATAATGCTTTCTGCAGTTGGACAAGATAAAATCACACAAAAAGCAATTATACTTGGAGCAGAATACTATATTGTAAAACCATTTGATATTGAATTATTAATAAAAAGGATGAGAGAACTTAAAAACTACAAGCCTAATCAAAATGCAAACAATTTTTATGGAAAAGAAATAAAATCACAATATGTTGAAATATCAAATAATAGTGAAAATTCAACAGATAATTTGGAAGCATTGGTAACAAATATAATACATGAAGTTGGTGTACCAGCACATATAAAAGGATATCAATATTTAAGAGAAGCAATAATAATGGTTATAAATGATATTGATGTAATTAACCAAATAACAAAAAGCTTGTATCCTAAAATAGCTTATAAATTTAATACAACACCATCAAGAGTTGAACGTGCAATTCGCCATGCAATAGAAGTAGCTTGGGGTAGAGGTGACCAACAAGTCGTTGAAAACATATTTGGATATACAATTTCAGCCGCAAAAGGAAAGCCAACAAATAGTGAATTTATAGCAATGATTGCTGATAAATTAAGACTAGAATTAAAAACTGCTTAATTGCATATCAATAAAGAAAATAAAGGATATATAGAGATTACATTATTTAACAAATTGTGTGCTTTGGTCTAAATTTGTACCATTAATATTATAATATGTTTGAGGAATATTACCAATTATAACATTTTCTGCAATAAGAATTTGATTTTTAATTTCTTCACTTATAGTATTATAAGGTGTTAATATATTTACTTCTGTATCTACTTGTAAATATACTCTATGTAGAGTTTGATTTATTCCTTTTTCAACAAATTCACTTTTTAGCTCTGTTTCCACATTTCCAATTGTTGATACTTTTATAGGGATATTATAACCCATCCCAGAAAGAAATTTTATACCTGTTAAACTACCAAGTGGAATTCCAATATTTTCTTTTCCTTCATCATTTATTTTACTTTGGATGTTAAGTGCAACGTCAGATGTTATTGCATTTATTGTATTTACATTAGACTTTATCATTTTTATATTTCCATCTTTATCTTTTTCTAAAGAAAATAAATCATCATATCCATATTTTTGCATAACAACATTAGCTTGTTCATTTGAAACTAATGTTGCAATTGATTTAGATCTATCTTTACAAAGATTATCAAAGATTGGTGAAATTGCATTTATTACAATTTTGACTGTAATAAATGCAATTAAAAAAATTAAAAATATAAAAACTATTTTATTTTGCTTTTTTGAGTTTCTTCCTCTAATATTTTTACCAATTAAAATTGGTATTCTTATTCGAGGCCTAGAATAAATTTTGCTCATATTTTTTATTTTCCTTTTGGAATAAAAGTTTTATACATTTTGGACCATTCTTTCATACTTTGGTATATATAATTTTTGTCCCGGCATTATTTTATCTTTATCTTCAATTTCATTAACACTTAAAATTCCATCAATTGTACTGCCAAATCTTTTTGCTATATTCCAAAGAGTATCACCTTTTTGTACAATATAAATAATTAAACTGTAATTTGGAGAATCACATTCTCCATCATCTTCTATACTATCAATAACATTAACTATGGCAGTTCTATAAAGGTCAGTATCTGTATTTAAGTCAACATTGCAGTTAATATCTCCGCCATCTTGTATTATAAAATCTTTGTTTTTAATATTCATTGCACAATTTGTTTGTAGCTCTTCGCCATTTTGTAAGTTATCTAAAATATATTCAAATGGAATTTTAGCTTCTTTTATAATTATTTGATTTTGTGAATTTTTAAATATAAATCTGAGGTTCAATTCTGCTTCATATAAAATCTTAGAGTTTATTTTATTTTCATTTGTTATACTTGCAAATGCATCAACATCTAACAAACTTAAATCGTCCAAGTTTCCTAAATTGACCTTTTCTCTTATTTGTTTTACATCAGTTCTGTTTTGTTTGTCTGATATTCCAGTTATTTGTTTTTGAACAAATTTTATATTTTGTGTTGGGCTATATAAATCTTGTATTAAATTTATTTGCTTTTCTTCATAAACATTTGCATTTACTTCAACTTCTACTTCAACATAAATTGAGTGCTCTTCTTGTGAATTTGGCTTTATAACAACATTTTTTATTTGATAATTTACATCACATATATTTCCTTCTGCAACATTTGGAATATCAATAAAACCAACAAGCGGTGTTTTATATACTATCGTTTTTATTCTATTTTCTTCTGTCAAATACATTAATCTTATTTCAATATCAGCTTTTGTTAATATTTTATTATAGCTGATTTTTACGTCTTTATCTAATATTGAAATTTGTACTTTTAGCATTTCACCAAAGTTATCACCATTTTCTAATTGAATGGTTTCTTTTGCTGAGATTTTTGTTTGACCTGTTCCTACAAGAGAATTCAACTTCAAGTCTTCTTTTAAAAATTGAATATCATTTTCTCCATTAATTTCATTTACAACCTCAATTTCTTCACTTGAGAATATTTTTAATGTCAATTCAATTGTTGCTTTAATTCCAATTTTTCTACCATTTATTACTTTTGCATCAATTGATTTTATTCTTGCACATGCTATTACATTCATACCTTCAAGACAATTATCAATATCAATATTTTCAGAAAAATCAATACTTGTATTTAGACCTCTTACAGTATCGTTTTCCTCATCTGGAATATACATTATGTATGTATTTACAGTTCCATCAACTCTAATTCTGCCATTTTGTGCTTCTTTTTTATAAATTGAGACAACTCCACTTGTACAAATTGTGTTTAAAACATCAGGCTTTGAATCTGGCACTATCATATCTCCTTCAGCTTCTATTATTTGCCTTTTCTCAGCTATTAATTTGTTTATGTTTAACTGTTCCTTTTTTGTATCTATCATTTTTTAACCTCCCTATAGATTTTATTTATTAATTTATATTCGCATTTAAAAAATGTAGAACAAGAAATGTGGGTTTACCAAAAAAATTATTTAATTTTACTAAAACCATTGACAAAAACAAGAATTTATAATAAAATATTAAGGCAATTAGGAAATATGATTTAATATAAAACTTCTCCCCGGTGGTTTTATTTTAAATTTCATATATAAAAAATATTAATTTATTATAATAGGAGGGTATTTATTACCATGAACAATGTAACATACAGCCCTAAAAAGGACGAAATAGAAAAAAAATGGTATATAATTGATGCAGCAAATAAGCCACTTGGTAAAGTTGCAACAGAAGCTGCTAAATTATTAAGAGGAAAACACAAACCTACATATACACCTAACATAGACACAGGTGACCATGTAATTATTATTAATGCAAAAGATGTTGTATTAACAGGAAACAAATTAAACCAAAAAATGTACAGACATCACTCTGGATATATTGGTGGATTAAAAGAAATTAGTGCAAAAGAAATGTTAGAAAAAAATCCAGAAAAAGCTATGATGATAGCTGTTAAAGGAATGTTACCTCATAATACATTAGGAAGAGAACAATTAAAGAAATTAAGAGTTTATGCTGGAAATGAACATGTAAATCAAGCACAAAAACCAGAAGTATGGGAGGTAAAATAAGATGGCTAAAACAGAAAAAATAGTTTACACTGGTACAGGAAGAAGAAAATCTTCAATTGCTAGAGTAAGAATAGTAGCAGGTACTGGAAAAATAACAATTAATGGAAAAGATATTGATGAATTTTTCGGACAAGAAACATTAAAAGTTATAGTTAGACAACCACTTGTTGTTACAAATACAACTGATAAATATGATGTTGTTTGTACAGTAAAAGGTGGAGGAATTTCAGGTCAAGCTGGAGCAATTAGACATGGCTTAGCAAGAGCTCTAAACTCAGCTAACATAGAATACAGACCAGCTTTAAAATCAAATGGATTCTTAACAAGAGACCCACGTATGAAGGAAAGAAGAAAATATGGACTTAAAAAAGCAAGAAAAGCTCCACAATTTTCAAAGAGATAATTTTATACAATTTTTCAAACTCAGGAGGTTTATACTTCCCGAGTTTTTATTTGTATAAGATAATATAAATAAAAGAAATATAAAAAATTTATGAAGTGACGAATGCGATTGTAACAAGTGCTAGAAAATCTTAATTTAAGAAAATGAAGGAACCCAAATCCTTTTGGGGAGTGTCATTTTCTTAAATATAGATTTTCTAAACATGTGTAATGAGCCGAGAAACGAAATAAATTTCTTATATTTCTTTTATTTAAAATATGTATACAATTAATAACTTTATTATAAAACTATTGATAAAATTAAAAATTAAATTTATAATATAATACATATAGAGTAATAAAATCAAAATAAAAAAATAGAATATAAACAGCAAAATAAAAGGGAGAAAATTATACATATGTTAAAAACTAAAACAAAAAAGGTATACAAAGAAAAAAAAGAAGGCTTTATGCAAGGAGTTCTTGCACTAATGTTTTCACAAATTTTAGTTAAAATATTAGGACTTGTATATACACTATATTTAACAAACAGACCAGGATTTGGAGATAAAGGAAATGGTATATGTGCAAGTGGATATCAAATATATGCATTATTACTTACAATTTCTTCAATTGGAGTACCAAATGCAATTTCAAAATTGATATCTGAAAAGGTTGCAATAGGGGACAATAAAGGAGCACATAGAATATTTAAAATTGCATTTGCAACATTTTCTATTATAGGTTTAGCAGGTAGCTTACTTTTATATCTTGGAGCACATACAATTGCATATAATTGGCTACAAATTCCAGAAGCAGAAATGACATTAGTTGCACTTTCACCAGCAATATTTTTTGTTACAATAGCATCAGTTTTTAGAGGATACTTTAATGGAAGACAAAAAATAAGTGTTGGAGCAAGGTCACAAACATTAGAACAAGTATTTAAAACAGTACTTACAATAATAATTGTAGAAGTAGTTGCAATACTTTCAAATGTATCAACAGAGTGGATGGCAGCAGGAGCTAATTTGGCAAGCACTCTTGCAACATTTTTAGGATTTGGATATTTATTTTTATATTATAGAAGCGAAAGAAAAGAAATTGCAGAAGAAATAAAAAAAAGAAATAAAAAATACAAAAAATTATAAATATGAAAGAGTATCAACAATAATTAAAAAAATTTTAATGGTTTCAATACCAATTACATTGACAGCTATAATGTCATCAATCAACAAAAATGTTGATTCATTTACTGTTGTAAGAAACTTAAAATTATTTATGCCAGAAGACAGAGCAACTGCATTATATGGTATTTTAGGAGGAAAAGTTGATACATTAACAACACTTCCACTTGCAATAAATGTAGCATTTTCAACAGCTTTAGTGCCAGCAATATCAGCTGCAAAAGCAAGAAAT
>CACWHO010000035.1:0-5894 GCA_902760765.1 uncultured Eubacteriales bacterium
GATGCAATGTTTATTTGCTAATTTTGTGTTTTCTGATTAGAGATTTAATATATTTATATTTTTAAAGTTCAAGGCGTAGCGAAGCGGTAGGAATGACCCAAGACAGTATTTGAACAAAAAAATATAAATATATTAAATCTCAAAAAAGAATATAAAAAATTATGGCAAAATAAAAATTAACTTAAAAGGAGGAAATATGAAACCAGCAGTAACATATGAATTATTACACGTAGATAAAAATTCAGGTGCAAGAAGGGGTGTAGTACACACACCACATGGAGATATACAAACACCAATATTTATGCCGGTGGGAACACAAGCAACTGTTAAGTCAATGACACCTGAAGAATTAAAAGAAGAAGTACAAGCACAAATAATCTTAGCAAATACATACCACTTATATTTAAGACCAGGTCAAGACATAGTAAAAGAAGCGGGTGGACTTCACAAATTTATGAATTGGGACAAGCCAATACTAACAGATAGCGGAGGATTCCAAGTATTCAGTTTAGGCTCTTTAAGAACAATAACAGAAGAAGGTGTAGAATTTAGGTCACATTTAGATGGAAGTAGACATCAATTTACACCAGAAAGTGTAATGAAAACAGAAGAAGATTTAGGTGCAGATATAATAATGGCATTTGATGAATGTTGCAAATATCCATCAAGTTATGAATACACCAAAAAGTCAATGGAAAGAACAATGAGATGGGCACAAAGATGTAAAGATGCACACGTAACAGAAAACCAAGCACTGTTTGGAATAATTCAAGGCGGATTTTATGAAGATTTAAGAAAGCAAAGTGTAGAAGAATTAATAAAGATGGATTTGCCAGGATATGCAATTGGTGGAATTAGTGTTGGAGAACCAAAAGAAGAATTTTTAAAAATGCTTTATTATACAACACCACTAATGCCAGAAGATAAACCAAGATATTTAATGGGAGTAGGTACGCCAGATTACTTAATAGAAGCATCAATTGCTGGAATAGATATGTGTGATTGCGTATTACCAACAAGACTTGCAAGACATGGAGCAGCATTAACATCACACGGGAAAATAACAATAAGAAATTCAAAATATGAAAGAGACTGGTCTCCATTAGATGAAGAATGCAATTGTTATACTTGCAAAAATTATACAAAAGCATATATAAGACATTTAGTAAAAGAAAATGAAATTTTGGGAATTCGTTTACTTTCAATACATAATTTAAGGTTCTTGACTAAATTGATGGAAAGAGTTAGAATTGAAATTGAACATGATAATTTATTAGAATTTAGAGATGAATTCTATAAAAAATACGGATATATAAAATAAAACAAAAGAAAAATAAGGAGGAAAAAATGAATATTATTGATGAAACTTTTGAGCAAAAAGAAACAAAAAAGAAAAATAGTCCCAAAAAAATTGCAAAAATTATATTAATTTTTATAGTAATATTAATTATTGCAATAGTCGCAATATTAGGTGCAATAGCTTATATACAAAATAAACAACTAAAATTATATATAGACAATACAGAAAATTCTAAAGTAAAGGATATGATGGTCGTTGAATCAGACGGAACAGTATATTTTCCAATTAGAGATATAGCTTCTTATTTAGGGTATGACAGTTATAGTGGAGAATATACAGAAAAATCTGAAAATGCAAGCAAATGCTATATTCAAAATAAAAATGAAGTTGCAAATTTTTCTTTAAACTCAAACAAAATATATAAATTAGACTTAGCTGATAATGCAGAAAATTATGAATATTTTTATGCAAAAAAACCAATAAAAGCAATGAATGGAAAATTATATGCAACAACAGATGCAATAGAAAAGGCATTTAATGTTACTTTTATATATAACACAGACAAAGAAAGAGCATATTTTTATACAATGCCATATTTAGTAGCAAGTTATGAAAGCAAAGTCCTAGATTATGGATATGAAGGAATTGATAGCAAATTTGTAAATCAAAAAGCAATTTTAAATGGTATGATAGTAGTTACAAAAAATTCAAAAAGGACATATGGAGTAATTGATGCAAATGGAAATCCAATTATAGAGCCAAAATATGACAGTATTGAATTTTTACCATATTATAACTATTTTCTAGTTACAAGCAATGGAAAAGTTGGTGTTATTTCATCAAACAAAGACATGAAAATTCAAATTTTATATGATGATTTAAAATTAGTAGACAGTGATTCAGGATTATTTATAGCTGAAAGAGACAATAAATATGGTGTAATAGATACAAATGGAAATATAAAGGTTTATATAGAATATGACCAAATTGGAATAGACAATACTAAATTTACACAAAATGGAATAAAAAATGGATATTTATTAGACAATGGAATGATTCCTGCAAGAAAAGGTGAATTGTGGGGAGCATTTGATAAAAATGGAAAACAAATTCTACAATTTAAATATGATAGTTTTGGATATATTACCTCAAGCAACAAAGATGCAATCAACTTACTAATAATTCCAGATTACAATGTTATGGTTGCAGAAATTGATAGAAAATATCTATTAATAAAACCAAATGGAGAGGAACAAACAATTGCAGTATTAGATGATGTTTATATGACAATAAGTGGTGGAAAGAAATATTACTATATGAACTATAATAATCAAAAGGTTGATGTTACAGCATACCTTGACCAGTATGGAGTAAATGAAAATTCATCTAAAAAAACAACAAATAATGATGAAAATTCAGTATTAGAAAATGATATAAGCAATGATATTCAAACAAATCAAATAAGTTCAAATACATCAGAAGTTATAGAAGTTCAAGAATAATTTTAAGTTACATTGAATATATATATAAAGTAGAGTTAGGACAAGGAGAATATATATGTTTAATGTAACAGTTTTAAAAATGAGAGACATAATAAAATATCTTGTAGGAATAGTATTAACAGCAATGTTAGTCATATTTTCTGCAAGATTTTTTTCATCTAAAAATCCAAATGAAAGACAAAATAACATAAAAATTCAAAAGCCTTCAATAGGAAACTTAACAAGCTGTTTAGAAGAAATTATACCTTGTATTAGCAATAACGAAAATAAAATATTAGAAAAAGAAGATACAAAAATAAAGCAAAATAATAAACATAAAATTCTTGAAAATATTTTGGATACGGAAATAAGTTCAATAAAAATGATGAGTGAAAGCAAAAAAGAAAATGTTGAAAATAGTGAAATAAATGAAACAGCTTCAATTGAAAATACAAATGAGATAGAAAAAATTGATTCTACAAATAAGCAAACAGAAGTAGTAACACAAAATCCAATTAAAGACAATTCAAATGTACAATATGGAAGTGTAAAAATAAAAAATGAAACTTCATATGAATTAACAGAAGATATTTTAAATCCAGATATAACAATAGATAACAAAAACATAGTCATATTTCACACACATACATGTGAAAGCTATACAGAAAGTGAAAAGTATAAATATAATTCAACAGGAAATTATAGAACAACAGATTTAAATTACTCTGTTGCACGAGTTGGAGATGAACTTGAAAAATATTTAAAATCATACAATCTAAATGTAATACATAATAAAACATATCATGATTATCCATCATATAATGGTTCATATACAAGAGCATTACAAACAGTGCAAAATATTTTAAAAGAAAATCCATCAGATATTGTAATAGATTTACACAGGGATGCAATTGGAAGTAGACCAGATTATGCTCCAACAGTTAAAATAGGAGACGAATATGCTGCACAGATAATGTTTGTAATAGGAACAAATGATGGTGGAATGTGGCACCCAAATTGGCAACAAAATTTAAAATTTGCAGTAAAAGTTCAAGAAAAGGCAAATGAAATGTATCCAGGATTATTTAAAACAATGATGGTTACAAAATCAAGATATAACCAACATACTAGCAAATATGCAAATATAATTGAGGTAGGTGCAACTGGGAACACACTTGAACAGACACTTACAAGTATGAAATATTTAGCAAGTGTTTTTAATGAGGTGTTAAAATAAATTAATAATTTTGCACATAAAATGCAAAAAATTATATAATAGCAACTTTTAAAAAAAATTTTGATAAAGTATTTAATAAATTCTATAAATATGATATAGTGTATAAGTAATTTTTGTAGATAGAAATTAAGCTATTAAAAAAATAGAATTTGTACAGATAGTGTTAAGTAGTCTATGAAGAAATAGATTGTGAAAATATTATAAAAAAATATATTTGTACACGAAGGGAAAATAAGATGAAAAAATTAAATACTAAAAAAGCAAATAAAATAATTTTAATTATAATTGCAATAATAGTAGCAATAATAATAATTTTTAAATTAAATGATTTTATAATTGTTGGAAAAAATAAAACAACAAACCTTGTAATTAATAATAAAAATGTAACACTAAATTTAAAAAACGATATATTAATAGATAATAATGAAGTATATTTATCAAAAAAGGATTTAGAAAATTTCTTTGATAAATATATTTATGAAGATAAAGACAATAATCAAATAATTACTACATATGATACAAAAGTAGCTGTAATAAGTTTAGATGACAATAAAATCAATATAAATGGTTCAAATAAAAAAACATATTTAAAGCCAATAACAAAAGATGAAACAACTTATATACCAATTAGCGAATTAAAAGATGTCTATGGAATAGAAATAAACTATATAGAAAAATCAAAAGTTGTAACAATAGATTCAACATCAAAAGAACAAGTAAAAGCAATTGCAACAAAAAATTTACCTGTAAAATCATCAACAAAATTTATTGCAAAAACAATAGATAGAATAAAAAAAGGTTCATATGTTATTGTAATTTCTGAAGACAATGGATATACAAAAGTTAGAACAGAAAATGGCAAAATTGGATATGTAAAAACAAAAAAAATTGCCAATAAAGTTACTGTAAGAGAAAACATTGAAAAATCAAAACAAATTAGTGGAAAGGTAAATCTTGTTTGGGATTATTATTCAGAATATGTAACAGCACCAAATAGAAGCGGAGAAAAAATGGAAGGTGTAAATGTTGTATCACCTGCATTTCTTTATTTAAACTCTAATGGAGAATTGGAAACAAATATAGGAACTAGTGGACAAGCATATATTGAATGGGCACATAACAATGGATATAAAGTTTGGCCAATGGTACAAAATGCTGGAACTGGTATGACAGAAGTAACTTCAAAATTAGTAAATAGTTACAAAAATAGACAAACATTTATTGATGAACTTGTAACAACATGTGTTAAATATAAATTGGATGGATTAAATATTGATTTTGAAAATATGAAAGAAGAAGATAAGGACATGTTTTCAAGATTAATAATAGAATTAACACCACGTTTAAATGATATGGGACTGGAAGTTTCTGTTGATGTAACAGCGCCAGATGGAGACCCAAACTGGTCATTATGTTTTGATAGAAATGTAATTGGTGATGTTGCAAATTATATTGTATTTATGGCATATGACCAATATGGCTCATCAAGTAATAAAGCAGGAACAACAGCAGGATATGATTGGGTAAAAGTAAGCTTAAATAAGTTTTTAACAACAGAAGATATTGAAAGTGATAAAATAATACTTGCAATTCCACTATATACAAAATTATGGACAGAAGATAGTAATGGCAATGTTGTAAAACAAATACCAGTATCAATTAAAAATGTTGATAATATACTTCCAGATAATGTTAGTAAAAAATGGGATGATGATTTAAAACAATATTATGTTGAATATACAGAAAATGGATATACTAAAAAAATGTGGGTTGAAGATAAAGAATCTTTAAGTGCAAAAATTACACTTATAACAGATAATAAGCTTGCAGGTGTAGCATCATGGAAAAAAGACTTTGAAACAGAAGACTTTTGGAG
>CACWHO010000035.1:5904-7218 GCA_902760765.1 uncultured Eubacteriales bacterium
TTATAATGGTTGCTGTTCAATGTAAAATCTGAACAGCAACATATATATTATATTTGCTTGCATAGCTCAGTTGGTAGAGTGCATCCTTGGTAAGGATGAGGTCGCGGGTTCAATTCCCGCTGTAAGCCCCATAAAATTTTGAAATACAAATTGTAAAAATATGATTTTATGAATTTAAATCAATAGAAAAAAAACTTTTTGTAAAATTTTGACAAAATCTTAAATAAAAATTAACATTTTGCCAGATTTGTGTTATAATAAAAACACTTGTAATTAAAAGAGTGAAGGGATGGTACTTATGGTAAAAGTAGAATTAAAAGACAAATCAATTATAGAAGTTGAAAATGGAACAACAATAATAGAAGTTGCAGAAAAAATAAGCGAAGGATTAGCAAGAGTTGCAACATGTGGAATTGTTGATGAAGAAGTAAAAGATTTAAGATATAAAATAGAAAAAGATTGTAAACTAAGCATAGAAACTTTTGAAAGTAGCTTAGAAGGTAAAAAAGCTTATTGGCATACAACATCACACATAATGGCACAAGCTGTAAAAAGATTATTTCCAGATGCAAAACTTACAATTGGACCAGCAATAGATGAAGGTTTTTATTATGACTTTGATGTTGAAAATCCATTTACAGACGAAGACAAATTAAATATAGAAAATGAAATGAAAAAAATAATAAAAGAAGACTTAAAAATAGAAAGATTTTCATTACCAAAAGCAGAAGCCTTAAAATTGATGAAAGATGAGCCTTATAAACAAGAACTAATAAATGATTTAGCAGATGGAGAAGAAATTAGCTTCTATAAACAAGGTGATTTTACAGACCTTTGTGCAGGACCACATTTAATGAGTACAGGAAAAGTTAAAGCTGTAAAAATATTATCATCATCTGGAGCATATTGGAGAGGAAATGAACATAACAAAATGCTACAAAGAATATATGCAATTTCATTCCCAAAAGCAAGTCAAGTTGATGAATACTTAAAAGTTTTAGAAGATAGAAAATCAAGAGACCACAGAAAAATAGGAAAAGACCTAAAATTATTTATGACACATCCATTAGTTGGTGCAGGACTTCCAATGTATTTACCAGATGGTGCAACAATTAGAAGATTACTTGAAAGATATATTCAAGACAAAGAAATTGCACTTGGATATAGCCATGTTTATACACCAAGTTTAGCAACAACAGACCTTTATAAAATAAGTGGACACTGGGACCATTATAAAGATGACATGTTCCCAATTATGAAATTGGATAATGAAGAATTAGTATTAAGACCAATGAACTGCCCACATCATATGTT
>CACWHO010000036.1:0-7315 GCA_902760765.1 uncultured Eubacteriales bacterium
ACAAATTCAATAAAATACATAGGTGTAAATGATAAAGATATTGACCTATTTGAATCACAATATAAAGTACCAAATGGAATATCATACAATTCTTATTTAATAATGGATGATAAAATAACAATTATGGATACTGTAGATAAAAGAGCATCAAATGAATGGATGGATAATTTAGAAAAAACATTAAGTGGAAAGACACCAGATTATTTAGTAATCTCACATTTAGAACCAGACCATTCAGCAAACATTAAAGCTATTACAGAAAAATATCCTAACATAAAGCTAGTAGGAAATGAAATGACATTTAAAATGTTGCCACAATTTTTTGAAATTGAAAATATTGAAAACAGAAAAATTGTAGTAAAAGAAAATGATACATTAAACATAGGAAAACATATACTTCGATTTATAATGGCTCCAATGGTACATTGGCCAGAAGTAATGTGTACATATGATTCATTAGACAAAGTTTTATTTACAGCGGATGGTTTTGGAAAGTTTGGAACATTAGACACAGATGAAGATTGGGCTTGTGAAGCAAGAAGATATTATTTTAATATTGTTGGGAAATATGGAATGCAAGTACAAAGCCTATTAAAAAAAGTATCAAATTTAGATATAAACGTTATTTGTCCTTTACATGGACCAATTTTAAAAGAAAATCTAGATTACTATATTAACAAATATGATATTTGGAGTAGCTATAAACCAGAAGATGAAGGAATATTTATTGCTTGTAGTTCAATTCATGGCAATACTTATAAAGCATGTGAAATATTAAAAGAAATATTAGAAAAACAAGGAGCAAAAAAAGTTATATTAACAGATTTAACAAGGTGTGATATGGCGGAGGCATTGGAAGATGCTTTTAGATATGATAAAATGATATTAGCATCATCAACATATAATATGGGAATATTTACACCAATGCTTAATTTTTTAAATGAATTGAAGGGTAAAAACTATCAAAATAGAACAATAGGAATTATTGAAAATGGAACTTGGGCTCCAAGTGCTGGAAAGTGTATAAATGATATTGTTTCAACATTTAAAGATATAAAAATTATTGACCCAATAGTTACAATAAAGACAACTTTAAATAATGAATCAAAACTCAAATTAGAAGAATTGGCTAATAATATTTGCAAGTAAAAAGACTTAAAAGTAAATCAAAGAAAAATTAATTTAATAAATTAATTATAAAAAATTTAAAGGAGGTGAATAGAAATGAAATATCAATGCAAAATATGTGGTTATATCTATGATGAAGCAGTTGAAGGAACAAAATGGGAAAATCTACCAGATGATTGGAAATGTCCTTTATGCGGAGCAGGAAAAGATATGTTTGAAAAAGTTGAAGAATAATTTATATACCACAAGAATTTCTTCTTGTGGTTTAGATGATTAATAATTGAAATAATATAGATAATATAAAATGAAAGGAGAAAAACAAAAATGAACGAAATTATTTTAAATGTACAAGGAATGCATTGTGAAGGATGCGAAAGAAGAGTAAACAATGCATTAAGCCAAATAGATGGAGTAGATGAAGTAATAGCAAATCATAATAAAGGAACTGTTACAATTAAAACTAACTCAAAAGTTGATATTGATGAAATTAAAGAAAAAATAGATGATTTAGGCTATGAAGTAAAGGAAGATTAATTATATGAAAAATATTATTTTATCAATAGATGGAATGACTTGTAGTGCATGTTCAAATGGACTAGAAAAATATTTGAATAAGCAAAATGGAATTATAAATGCAAATGTAAATCTTGTTATGGCAAATGCAAGTATTGATTATGATGAAAATATATTAGATCAAGCTAAAATTGAAAAATATGTTAAACAGGCAGGATTTACAAGCAAAGGTATTTTTAAAGAATTTAAAATTGAAAAAGAAAGCAAAAATGAAAAAATAAAATTCACAATCTTTACAATTTTAGCAATATTTTTATTCTATATTTCAATGGGACATATGATAAACTTACCTATGTTTTCAATTTTTGACCCACAACAAAATCCTATTACATATACATTTTCTCTTTTAATATTAGCAATCCTTTTTTTAATTTATGGTTTTGATATTTTAAAAAATGGATACAAAAATTTAATACATGGAATTCCAAATATGGATACATTAGTTACAATAGGTGTTATTAGCAGCTTTGCATATAGTTTATATGGAATGTTTAAAATTATAAATGGCAATTATAACTATACAATGAATTTGTATTTTGAATCTTCAGCCATTGTAATTTATTTTGTAAAATTAGGTAGATATTTAGATAGCATAAATAAAGATAAAACAAAAGAGGCAATAAAAAAGCTAGTAGAAATAACTCCAAACCAAGCAACAATTGAAAAAGATGGTATAGAAAAAATAGTTACTTTAGATGAAATAAAAAAAGGAAATATTTTAATTTGTAAGCCTGGAGAAAAAATTGCAGTTGATGGAGAAATAATTGATGGGAATGCACATTTAGATGAATCTTTTATAACAGGAGAAAGTAAACCATCAGTAAAAAATGTTGGAGATAAAGTAATTGCTGGAAGTCTTAATTATGATGGATACATAAAATATAAAGCAGAAAAAATCGGTAAAGAATCAACAGTATCTGAAATTGTAAGGTTAGTTATAGAAGCAAGTAACACAAAAGCACCAATAGCAAAAATAGCTGATAAAATATCTGGATATTTTGTACCAACAGTTATTTTAATTAGTGTTGCAACTTTTATAATTTATTTATTATTAGGATTTGGAATGGCAGAAAGTTTATTAACATTTGTAACAATACTTGTTGTTGCATGTCCTTGTAGTCTGGGCTTAGCAACACCTCTTGCTATTGTAGTAAGTGAAGGCGTGTGTGTTAATAATGGAATATTAGTCAAAAAAAGTGAAATATTAGAGACTGCTTCAAAAATTGATACAATAATATTTGATAAAACAGGCACATTAACTTATGGAAAATTAAAAGTTGCTAAAATATACAATTATAGTGAAATTGAAAATAAAGCTCTTATGCAATTAGTTGGTAGCTTAGAGGCAAAAACAACACATCCAATTGGAAAAGCATTTACTGATTATATGGAAGAAAATAAATTAAAAAAATTGGAAACTAATAATTTTGAAAATATATCTGGATATGGAATTACAGGAGAAATACAAAATCAAAATTTAATACTTGGAAATAGAAAAATTGTAGAAAAATATAATATTCAAAATAATCATTTGGATAATGAAAAAGCTCTTTCATTAAATGGAAACAGTATCATTTATGTAATAAAAAATGAAAAAATAATTGCATTAATTGGAGTAAATGATGTAGTAAGAGAAGAAGCAAAAGAAACAATAAAAGAATTAAGTGAGAAAAATATTCAAACTATTATGCTTACAGGAGATAATAAAGAAACAGCAGAAAATATAGGAAAAGAAATTGGAATTACAAAAGTTGTTGCAAATGTTTTGTCATCTGAAAAAGCAGAAGAAGTTAAAAAATTAAAGCAAGAAAATAGAAAAGTAATGATGTGTGGAGATGGCATAAATGATAGTCCAGCATTAGCAAATAGTGATATTGGAGTTAGTGTAAAAAGTGGAACAGATATCGCAATGGATTCTTCTGATGTTATATTAACAAATAATGATTTACACTCTATTTTAAAACTAATTAACATTAGTAAGAGGACCGTAAGAAATATAAAACAAAATTTATTTTGGGCATTTTTCTATAATATACTTATGATTCCAATTGCAATGGGAATATTAAAACCAATAGGAATTTCAATAAACCCTATGATAGCAAGTTTAGCAATGGTATTTAGCAGTTTAACAGTTATGATAAATGCGTTAAGATTAAGAAAATTTTAATAATCAAGGTTTATAGATGAATTCCTTTAAAAATCTAAATATATTATTTAAGGATGACTTTATTTTATGAACAATGAAGCAAAAGAAAAATTAAGGCAAATAATATTTGCAGCAATAATGTTAGTTATTGTATTTTTAATAAATAGGTTTATCAAATTAAAAATTTGGCAACAATTTTTAATTTATTTAATACCATTTATTTATATAGGATTAGATGTATTCAAAGAAGCAGTTGAAGGAATCAAAGGAAAAGAAATTTTTGATGAAAACTTTTTAATGTCAATTGCAACAATTGGAGCAATGCTAATTGGATTTTTACCAAATTCAGAACCAGAATTTAATGAAGCAGTTTTTGTAATGCTATTTTACCAAGTAGGAGAATTATTTGAAATAATTGCAGAAGGAAACAGTAAAAAATCAATAGAAGCATTAGTTAAAATTAGACCAGATTATGCAAATTTAGTAACAGAAGAAGGAAAAACAAAAAAAGTTTCTCCAGAAGATGTTAATGTTGATGATATAATATCAATAAATCCAGGAGAAAAGGTACCACTTGATGGAATTATTATTGAGGGAACAACAAATTTAAATACAGTTGCATTAACAGGAGAAAGTGTACCAAGAGGGGTAAAAGAAGGAGACGAAATTTTCTCTGGTTGTGTAAATATAAATGGAACAATACTTGTAAAAGTAACTAAAAAGTTTAGTGAATCTACAGTTTCAAGAATTATTAACCTAGTTGAAAATGCAAATGAAAAAAAATCTCAAACTGATAAATTCATTACAAAATTCTCAAAAATTTACACACCGATAGTAGTATTTTCTGCAATTGCAATTGCTATAATACCATCAATTATAACAAAAGATTTTATAACATGGATAAACAGAGCATTAACATTTTTAGTTGTATCATGTCCATGTGCATTAGTTATTTCAGTTCCTTTAACATATTTTGGTGGAATTGGTGGAGCTGCCAAAAAAGGAATATTAATAAAAGGAGCTAAATATTTAGAAACATTATCAGATATAAATACAATTGTTTTTGACAAAACAGGAACATTAACAGAAGGAGTTTTTGAGGTTGTTGCAGTACATCCAAGCTTATATGATGAAGAAAAAATCTTACATTTAGCAGCACATGCAGAAGCACATTCAAGTCATCCAATTGCAGTATCACTAAAAAAAGCATATGAAAAAATAAAAAATTTAGATGATAATTGTAAAATAACCGAAACAGAAGAAATTGCTGGATTAGGAGTTAAAACAAAAGTAAATGGTGATATAGTTTTTGTTGGAAATGATAAGCTAATGGAAAAAATAAATATAGAATATGAAAAATGTGATAAAGTTGGAACAACTATACACATTGCTTCAAATGATAAATATCTTGGACATGTAATTATTTCAGATAAAATAAAAGAAGATTCAAAAGAAACAATAAAAAAATTCAAAGATATGAAAATTAGAACAGTTATGCTAACAGGAGACTCTGAAAAAATTGCTGAAAATGTTTCCACAGAGCTTGGAATTGATAAATATTATGCTGGGCTAATGCCAGAAGATAAAGTAAAAAGAGTAGAAGAAATTATTAAAGAGAACGAAAATAGCAAATCAAAAAAGAAAAGAAAAGTTGCATTTGTTGGTGATGGAATAAATGATGCACCAGTAATTGCAAGATGTGATATTGGAATTGCAATGGGTGGAATAGGCTCAGATGCAGCAATAGAAGCATCTGATGTAGTTTTAATGGAAGATAAAGTTTCAAAAATTTGTGATGCAATTAAAATCTCTAGAAAAACACAAAAAATAGCTTTGGAAAATATTTATTTTTCTTTAATTGTAAAATTTGCAGTTCTAATTTTAGCATTATTTGGATTGGCACAAATGTATTTAGCTGTTTTTGCAGATGTAGGAGTTACAATAATTTAAAAAAATCAAAAATTAAATAAATTTTAATAAATACCAATTTATAAAAAAAGGAAAATAAACATATGGAAAAAAGAAGATGTAAATGGGTAAATTTAAAAAATCCGCTATATATTGAATATCATGATAAAGAATGGGGAATTCCACATTATAATGATGACTATTTATTTGAATTTTTAGTTTTAGAATCTTTTCAAGCAGGACTATCATGGGAATGCGTTTTAAATAAAAGAGAAACATTTAGAAAAGCGTTTGACAATTTTGATTATAATAAAATTAAAATGTATGATGAGAAAAAAATTGAAGAACTTTATAAAAATAGTGGAATAATAAGAAATAAATTAAAAATAAATGCTACAATAAATAATGCAAAAATTTTTTCAAATTATATTTGGTCATTTTCAAATAATAAAGTTATAAAAAATATTGATGATAATTTTAAAACAACATCAGAATTATCAGATCAAGTCTCTAAGGATTTGAAAAAAAGAGGAATGAAATTTGTTGGCTCAACAATAATATATTCATATTTACAAGCAATTGGAGTTATAAATGACCATGAACTTGAATGCGATTTTTACAATAAAGGAAAGTGATAAATATGAATGAAATAAAAAAATCAAAATATGAAAAAAATATTCAACTTATTTTAGCTGGAAAAGGACCTTGGAAAGAACATTTGGAAATGCTTTCAAAAGATTTAACTAATAAAGTTATTTTTAATTTTTATAGTCAGGATGAATTATTAAAAATAATAAATTTTTCAGACTTATATATTCATTCAAGTGATGCTGAAATTGAAGCAATAAGTTGCATGGAAGCATTTACTTGTGGACTTGTTCCTGTAATTTCAGATAGTAAATTGTCAGCAACTAATCAATTTGCACTTGATGATAGAAATTTATTTGAGGCAGGAAATTCAGAATCATTAAAAAAGAAAATTGAATATTGGATTGAACATCCAGAAGAAAAGAAAATACAAAGCAAAAAATATATTGAATATGCAAAAAAATACAATATAGAAAATTGCGTAAAAGAAATGGAAAAATTTTTTACAGAAAATTAAAAAAGCAAAAAATAATTGCTAAATATAAATCAAAAAATAATATGGAGGTAAAAAATGGATAAAGCATTGTATAAATTAAGTCACGGAATGTATGTACTTACAACTAAAGGAGGAGGATGCATTGTAGATGCTGTTTGCCAAATAAGTGCAGGTAATAATCCTCTAATTAGCATTGCTGTTATGAAAACAAACAATACAAATACATTATTAAAAGAAAATGATAATGCATGTTTATCAATAATTGGTGAGAACACCGATAAAGAAGTAATTAAAGTATTTGGCTATCATAGCATGAGAAATTTTGATAAATTTGCATATGAAAAATTACAAGAAAATAAAGGCTTATATTTTCTAAAAATTTGTTGATATAGTAAAGAGAGAAAATCTTAAAATAGATTCCTTTGGAGTTATATTTCGGAGATGATAGAGATAGTTGTTATATATGTCATAATTGC